>DAMAFT010000015.1:0-16492 GCA_031995805.1 Massilia sp. | reverse complement strand
CCAGCCTGGCGAACCGCCGCACGGTCAAGAAGGAATACCAGGCCGCCTGGCTGGTCAAGGCGATCCAGTGCATCGACCTGACCACGCTGTCGGGCGACGACACCCCGGGCCGCGTCGAGCGCCTGTGCCGCAAGGCCATGCGTCCGCTGCGCGCCGACCTGATGGATGCGCTGGGCCTCGACGAGCTCAGCACCGGTGCCGTCTGCGTGTACCACGAGATGATCCAGCCGGCCGTGCAGGTGCTGCAGGGCCGGCTGCCGATCGCCGCCGTCTCCACCGCCTTCCCGGCCGGCCTGTCGAGCATGGAAACCAAGGTGCGCGAGATCGAACTGTCGGTGGCCGCGGGCGCCACCGAGATCGACATCGTGATCACGCGCCAGCACGTCCTGACCGGCAACTGGCAGGCGCTGTACGACGAGATGGTGGCCTACCGCCAGGCCTGCGGCGACGCCCACGTGAAGGCGATCCTCGCGACCGGCGACCTGGTCACGCTGGAAAACGTGGCCAAGGCCTCCTGGGTCTGCATGATGGCGGGCGCCGACTTCATCAAGACCTCGACCGGCAAGGAAGGCGTCAACGCGACGATTCCCGTGTCGCTGGTGATGGTGCGCGCGATCCGCGAGTACTACGAACAGACCGGTTTCATGGTCGGCTACAAGCCGGCCGGCGGCGTGAGTACCGCTAAGTCGGCGCTGCAGTACCTGACCGTGATGAAGGAAGAGCTGGGCAACGAATGGCTGCAGCCGCACCTGTTCCGCATCGGCGCCTCCAGCCTGCTGACCGACATCGAGCGCCAGCTCGAGCACCACGTCACGGGCTTCTACTCGGCCGCCCACCGCCACGCGCAACCTTGAACACCACCGGAAACGTCATGCCAACGATTAAAGAGATTCTTCAGACTATGGATTACGGTCCCGCACCCGAAAGCACCAAGGAAGCGCAAGCGTGGCTGGACCAGCATGGCCGCCGTTTCGGCCTGTTCATCGACAACCAGTGGACCGTGCCGGGCGAGACCTTCGCCTCGACCAACCCGGCCGACGGCACCGAACTCGCGCAGATCACCCAGGCCACCGACGCCGACGTGCAACTGGCCGTGGAAGCCGCGCGCCGCGCGCACCCGGGCTGGGTCGCCATGGGCGGCCACGGCCGCGCGACCGTGCTGTACACGCTGGCGCGCCTGCTGCAGAAGCACGCGCGCCTGTTCGCCGTGCTCGAGACGCTGGACAACGGCAAGACCATCCGCGAGACCCGCGACGCCGACCTGCCGCTGGCCGCGCGCCACTTCTACCACCACGCCGGCTGGGCCCAGCTGCAGTCGGAAGAATTCGCCGACTACCGCGCCGTGGGCGTGGTGGGCCAGATCGTGCCGTGGAACTTCCCGCTGCTGATGCTGGCCTGGAAGGTCGCGCCCGCGCTGGCCGCCGGCAACACCATCGTGTTCAAGCCGGCCGAGTTCACCTCGCTGACGGCCTTGCTGTTCGCCGAGATCTGCCAGATGGCCGGCGTGCCGGCGGGCGTGGTCAACGTCGTCACCGGCGACGGCCGCGTGGGCGAAGCCATCGTCAACCATCCGGACATCAACAAGCTGGCGTTCACCGGTTCGACCGAAGTCGGCCGCCTCATCCGCAAAGCCACCGCCGGCAGCGGCAAGAAGCTGTCGCTGGAGCTGGGCGGCAAGTCGCCGTTCATCGTGTTCGACGACGCCGACCTGGACGCCGCGGTCGAAGGCCTGGTCGATTCGATCTGGTTCAACCAGGGCCAGGTCTGCTGCGCCGGCTCGCGCCTGCTGGTGCAGGAATCGGTGTACGAGCGCTTCATCGGCAAGGTGAAGGCGCGCATGGAGAACCTGCGCGTCGGCTCGCCGCTGGACAAGTCGACCGACATCGGCGCCCTGGTCGATCCGGTGCAGCAGCAGCGCATCCACGGCCTGGTGGAATCGGCGCGCAGCGAAGGCTGCGAGGTCTGGCAGCCGTCCTGCGCGGCGCCGGCCGAGGGTTCGTGGTACCTGCCGACCCTGATCACCGGCGCCTCGACCACCGCCACCGTGAGCCAGACCGAGATCTTCGGCCCGGTACTGGTGGCGATGAGCTTCCGCACCCCGGGCGAGGCGGTGCAGCTGGCGAACAATACCGTCTACGGCCTGGCGGCCTGCGTCTGGACCGAGTCGATCAGCCTGGCGCTGGACGTGGTCCCGCAGATCAAGGCCGGCGTGGTGTGGATCAACACCGCCAACCAGTTCGACGCGGCCTGCGGCTTCGGCGGCTACAAGGAATCGGGCTTCGGCCGCGAAGGCGGCAAGGAAGGCATGGTCGAGTACCTGACCCCGCGTTCGGAAGACGCGCGCCCGAACCTGCCGCAGGCGGTCGCCAGGGCCAAGGCCAAGGCGCAGCCGGCGCGCGAAGCCAATCCGTTCCAGATCGACCGCACCGCCAAGCTGTACGTCGGCGGCAAGCAGGCGCGCCCGGACAGCGGCTACAGCCGTACGATCCACGGCGCCGCCGGCGAATTCCTGGCCGACATCGGCGAAGGCAGCCGCAAGGACATCCGCAACGCCGTCGAAGCGGCGCACAAGGCGTCCGGCTGGGCCAAGGCCACGGCGCACAACCGCGCCCAGGTGCTGTACTACATCGCCGAGAACCTGGCCGTGCGCGCCGACGAATTCGCCGAACGCATCGCCGCGCAGACCGGTTCCAAGAACGCCGAGAAGGAAGTGCAGGCATCGATCGAGCGCCTGTTCTACTGGGCCGCCTGGGCCGACAAGTACGACGGCCAGGCGCACCAGCCGCCGATGCACGGCATCACCGTGGCGCTGAACGAACCGGTGGGCGTGATCGGCATCGTGTGCCCGAACGAGAACCCGCTGCTGGGCTTTATTTCGCTGGTGGCGCCGGCGCTGGCGCTGGGCAACCGGGTGGTCGCCGTGCCGTCGGAAGCGCATCCGCTGTCGGCGCTCGACCTGTACCAGGTGCTCGACACGTCCGACCTGCCGGGCGGCGCGCTGAACATCGTTACCGGCGCCGCCGACGAACTGGCGCGCACGCTGGCCTCGCACTTCGACGTCGACGCCGTGTGGCGCCACGACGGCTCGGAAGCCGGCTGCGCCGAAGTCGAGCGCCTGTCGGCCGAGTCGCTCAAGCGCACCTGGACCGGCGGCGCCAAGGGCCGCGACTGGTTCGACACGAAGCAGGCGGCGGGCCGCACGGTGCTGCAGCATGCGAGCCAGGTCAAGAACGTCTGGATCCCGTACGGCGTTTAAAGTACCGGCACAATTTGAATGACCGTCATTCCCGCGCAAGCGGGAATGACGTTTTTGAGCAAGCACATCAGGAAACCGAAATACCATGTTCCTCCCCCAAGAAATCGTCCGTAAAAAACGCGACGGCGGCGTTCTCTCCGCCGAAGAAATCCAGTTCTTCGTGCGCGGCATCCCGGGCGGCAGCACCACCGAAGGCCAGATCGCGGCCTTCGCGATGGCTGTCTACTTCAACGACATGACCATGGACGAACGCGTCGCCTTCACGCTGGCGATGCGCGATTCCGGCCAGGTCATGGAGTGGAAGTCGCTCGACCTGCCGGGTCCCGTGGTCGACAAGCATTCGACCGGCGGCGTCGGCGACGTCGTCTCGCTGATGCTGGGCCCGATGGTCGCCGCCTGCGGCGGCTTCGTGCCGATGATCTCGGGCCGCGGCCTGGGCCACACAGGCGGCACGCTGGACAAGTTCGATTCGATCCCGGGCTACTGCACCGTGCCGGATCCCGAACTGTTCCGCAGGATCGTCAAGGAAGTCGGCGTCGCCATCATCGGCCAGACCGCCCAGCTGGCGCCGGCCGACAAGCGTTTCTACAGTATCCGCGACACCACCGCCACCGTCGAATCGGTCGCGATGATCACCGGCTCGATCCTGTCGAAGAAGCTGGCGGCGGGCCTGGACGCCCTCGTCATGGACGTCAAGGCCGGCAGCGGCGCGTTCATGCCGACCTATGAAAAATCGGTGGAGCTGGCCGAGTCCATCGTCCACGTCGGCAATGGCGCCGGCACCCGCACGTCGGCGATCCTGACCGGCATGAACGAGTCGCTGTGCCCGGCCGCCGGCAATGCCGTCGAGGTGCGCGTGGCGATCGACTACCTGACCGGCAAAGCGCGCCCGGCGCGCCTGCACGACGTGACCATGGCGCTGTGCGCCGAGATGCTGGTCCTGTCCGGCCTGGCCGCCGACGACGCCGAAGCGCATGCGAAGCTGCAGCGCGCGCTCGATTCGGGCGAGGCCGCCGAACGCTTCGCGCGCATGGTGACCGCCCTGGGCGGCCCGGCCGACCTGATGGACAATCCGGACGCCTACCTGGAACGGACGCCGATCGTGGTGCCGGTGCCGGCCCTGGAAGCGGGCTACGCATACGCCACCGACTGCCGCGGCCTGGGCCTGGCCGTGGTCGGCCTGGGCGGCGGACGCACGCGTCCGCAGGATGCGATCGACTTCGCCGTGGGCTTGACCGGCCTGGTGGAGCTGGGCACGCAGGTCGATGCCGGCCAGCCGCTGGCGCTGGTGCACGCCCGCACCCAGGACGCGGCCGAGCGCGCCGTGCGCGAGGTGCAGGCGGCGTACCGCATCGCGGCCGAGCGGCCGGCGGCGCAGCCGATGATCTACAAGACCATCCGTCCGTAAAACCGCCGACGCTGACTGGAGTTTTCATGAAATACGCAAAACTGATCGACGACGCCCGCGCCGCGCGCCTGCTGGCCTACGCCCCGTACTCGACTTTCCAGGTCGGCGCCGCCCTGGAATGCAAGGATGGCCGCGTGTTCCACGGCTGTAACGTCGAGAACGCGGCCTACGGCCTGAGCAACTGCGCCGAGCGCACCGCCCTGTTCTCGGCCATCGCCCACGGCTACCGGCCGGGCGACTTCGCGGCGCTGGCCGTGATCGGCGCGACCGAGGGGCCGATCGCCCCGTGCGGCGCCTGCCGCCAGGTGATCCTGGAGCTGGGCGGCGCCGACCTGCCCGTCGTGCTGGCCAACCTGCAGGGCGACCTGATGGAAACGACGGCGGGCGCGCAATTGCCGAACGCCTTCGGCGGACGCGACCTGCAGAAGTAACACCGGCCTTCGGATCGGGGTTCAGCGCGCTTTAAGTCGCGCGCGCGAAAAAGCTGCCAAACTTGAAATAACGGGAAAGCCCACCAACATGGTGGGCTGGCCGACGTTTTCATCGAGGAGCAAGCATGAGCCCGCAAGATACCCAGATGTTGCAAGACTTCCTGGACCAGCTGGTCCAGGCCCGCGGCGTCCAGAAGGACCCGGAGGCGGATGCGCTGATCCAGCGCGCCGTCGCCCGCCAGCCCGACGCCGCCTACCTGCTGGTGCAGCGCGCGCTGCTGGTCGGACAGGCGCTGGAAAACGCCAAGGAACGCATCGCCGCGCTGGAAGACCAGCTGCGCCAGCAGCCGTCCGGCCAGCAGGGCGGCCGCTTCCTGGACGCCGATTCCTGGGGCAACAGCGGCACGGCGCGCCCCGCCGCCCAGGCGCAGGGCTATGCGCGCGACCTGCAGCAAGCCTATCCCTCGCAATCGCAGCCGCCGCAGTACCAGCCCCCGTATCAACCGCAATACCAGTCCGCGCCGCGCTCCGGCTTCCTGAGCGGCGGCTTCGGCTCGGCGCTGGGCACGATGGCGGCCACGGCGGCCGGCGTCGCCGCCGGCGGCTTCCTCTTCCAGGGCTTGGAAAACATGTTCAACCACAACGAGCATGGCGGCGGGAATCGTCTGCTGAATAGCGACGAACCCGGCAACAACCTGTTCGGCAACAACGACCAGTCGGGCAGCTCGCTGGCCGACCAGGCCGGCCTGGGCGACGTCGACCGTGCGCTCGACAATGGGAGCGGGCAAGGGCTGTTCGATGCCGACAACAGCAGCATCGACGGCGGTGAGGGGTTCTTCGACGGGGACGGGTCGGACGAAGGGTTGTTCAGCTGAATGCCCGACGTGCGTTCATGAATTGCTGGAAAACAAGGCCTCCGGCTGCCATGGATCATAGGTCCCCACGTTCCACACATGCCCTTCGGGATCGCGGCACATGAAGCCGCGGCTGCCGAATTCCGTGTCCGACGGCTCCTGCAGGATGACGGCGCCGGCGTTGCGCGCCCGTTCGCAGGTGCGGTCGGCATCCTCGACCTGCAAATAGACGGTCTGGGTCTCGCGCCCGCCGATCTCGTCGGGCTGGGCCAGCAGGCGGCCGTAGTCGTCGTCGCCGCTCACGGTGCCGAGCATGATCATGCCGCCGCCCAGCGTCAGCTGGGCGTGGGCGATGGCGCCGTCGATGCCGGGGACGGCGACCTGGGTGGCGAAGCCGAAGACTTCGCACAGCCAGTCGATGGCGGCGGGGGTGTCGCGGTAGCGCAGGCAGGGAATGGCGATCGAGGGCATGGCGGTCTCCTTGGCCGGGATGAGTCCATCCTAGCATTTCCCGCGGCCGCGCTTCACATCTGCTGGAACAGATTGGTGTGGTTGCGGCTCACCTCGATCTCCCCGGCGTAGTTGCGCAACCTGAGCATGTGGCGCCCGCGCAGGTCGCGCACGACCTCGCCGATGGCGTCCACGCGCACCAGCGTCGAACGGTGCACGCGCCAGAACTCGTCCGGGTCCAGCTCGTCCAGCAATTCCTTGAGTGTCTTGCGGATCAGGAATTCGCCCGTGGCCGTCTGCACCCGCGTGTATTTTTCGTCGGACTAGAAGAACAGCACCTCGCGCACGCTCACCATGCGCAAGCTGGCGCCTACCTGCGCCTGGATCCAGCGCAGGTAGGCCGGCTTGTCCGGCTTGCCCTTGGTCTCGAGCAGCGTCGCCAGCCGCGCCAGCTGGGCGCCGATGTCCTGCGGCGGCGCCGGCGTTGCCGTCATCGCGGTGGCGGCGCGGGCCTGCAGGCGCGTGCGCAGGCGCGCGCAGGTGGTGGCAAGGCGTTCGTGCGAGACGGGTTTCAAGAGGTAATCGAGCGCGCCCTGCTCGAAGGCGTCCAGCGCGTACTGGTCGTAGGCGGTGGCGAACACGATGTGGGTGCGGTCGTACAGGCGCCGCGCCGCGTCGATGCCGGACAGGCCCGGCATGCGGATGTCGAGGAAGGCGATGTCGGGACGATGCCGCTCGCCCAGCTCGACCGCCTCGACGCCGTTGGCCGCCTCGGCCACGATCTGCAGTTCCGGCCACGCGGCCTGCAGGCGTGCGCGCAGCAGGTCGCGCATCGGCGCCTCGTCGTCGGCGATCAGGGCCGTCGGCGGCGTGCGGCGTGGTTCCATGTCAGGCATCCTCCATCATCTTGTAGGGTAGGGTGATCGTGGCGCAGGCGCCGCCGTCCGCCGGCATCGCGATCGACAGCGCGGCCTGGCCGCCGTACAGCAACTGCAGGCGCTCGCGGATGTTCGCCAGGCCCACGCCGTCGTCGGCATGCGGGTCGATGCCGATGCCATCGTCGCACACTTCCACGTGCAGGGTGGCGTCGACGACGAAGGCGCGCACGGCGACGGTGCCGCCGGCGATCTTCGGTTCCAGGCCATGCTTGATGGCGTTCTCGATCAGCGTCTGCAGCATCATCGGCGGGAACGGCGCGCTGGACAGGAAGTCGGGCACCTCGAAGCGCACCTGCAGCCGTTCCTTCATCCGCGCTTGCATGATGGCCAGGTAGGCGCGCGACAGCTCGACCTGCCTGCCGAGCGTGCCGCCACCACGCGCGCGCATCTGCGGCAGCGTCGAGCGCAGGTATTCGATCAGGTGGGCGTGCACGCGCGCCGCCTCCTTCTGGTCGGTCTCGATCAGCTGGCCGATCAGGGCCAGCGTGTTGAACAGGAAGTGCGGCTCGACCTGGGCCTGCAGGGCGGCCATGCGCGCTTCCATCAGGCGCCGTTCCAGCGTGGCGACGTTGGCCTGGGCGGTGGCGTCGCGCGCCGCCAGCTCGGCCCTGCGCTTGCCGCCGGCCAGCACCTTGACGCCGAACGAGATCACCATGTACCAGAACGCGGGTTCGGGCGTGTTCACGATGATGAAGAACATCCACGCCAGGAACCAGGTCAGCAGCAGCTGGCGCCATTCGACGACGGCGAGCCAGTCGAAGAAGCGCCACCACAGCTTGCCGGCTTCGGCGACGGCGTCGCGCACGAAGTCGAGGGCGCGGTTGATCTCGCTGGCGCGCATCGCGGTCTCCTTATTGCTTGCCGTACTGTTCGTAGTGCCCCGCATGGCGCTCGCGCATCGTGCGGCGGCGGTCGACGGCGAAGGCGCCGACCACCAGCTTGACGGCCATGAACAGGATGAACAGGAACAGCGCCAGCGGCAGGATCGTCACCAGGAGGGCCAGGCCGATGCAGCAGGCCAGCACGGCCGGCCAGGGCATGGCGGCGATGGCGTCGGCGCCCCGGCGGCAGGCGCGCACGATGTCGCGGGCGACGTCTTCCATGGCATCGGCAAATTCGCGGAAAGTGGTGTTTTTCATCGGGTTCTCCTGGGGCGCGCTGCGGCGCATTGCGATGGAATCACTATAGATCCGCCGTCCGCCACCCGCCAGCGCCGCCCGACGAAATGCCGAAAACACGGGACCAGCGGTCGTGCGGACCGACGAGCGGTATGCATGACGGATGCATGCCGGCCATGCGCCACGGGCCGGAACGCCTCCTCGCCTTGCGCTACCGGTCCGCGCCCGGTCGACCGCGGTAGCCAGGAGCACCGGCCACCGGCCATCCTCGTCGCCCATCCCGCTGGTTCGGCAGTTCGTCGCATGGGGCAGCATCCCGCGGCGTTCTTGCTTCATAGTATTTTTAGCAAGGCCGGCTCCGGCGGTCATGCAAGGCAATTATTTGCTTTATCTTAAGAAATTGCACATCTATTATTACCAATCCATCCTGTCGAGAGGTCTCCATGCTACGTCCCGTCCTGGTTGCACTGTTCGCCGCAAGTCTCATCCCCGCCGCCTACGCCCAATCCACCCAGGCGCCCGCCGCCGCCACGCCGCTGATCGAGCGCGCCAAGCTGTTCGGCAATCCCAGCAAAATCGCCGGCGCCATCAGCCCGGACGGCAAGTGGCTGTCCTGGATCGCCCCGCGCGACGGCGTGTTGAACGTCTGGGTAGCGCCCGTGAACAAGCCGGACGACGCCAGGCCGCTGACTGCCGAGAAGACCCGGCCGATCCGCAGCGTATTCTGGTCGCCGGACTCGAAGTCGCTGCTGTTCGTCAACGACAAGGGCGGCGACGAGAATTTCCTGCTGTACGGCGTCGACGTCGCCAGCGGCAAGCAGTCGGTGCTGACGCCGTTCGAGAAGACGCGCGTCCAGGTCATCAACATCAGCCGCCACGTGAAAGACCGCATCCTGGTCGGCGTCAACAACCGCGACCCGCGCTGGCACGACGTCTACAGCCTCGACATGAAGACCGGCAAGCTGGACCCGGTCTACAAGAACGAGGGCGGCTACGCCGGCTTCGTCGCCGACGAGAACCTGGTGCTGCGCCTGGCCGCCAAGACCCGCCCCGACGGCGGCAGCGACTACTTCCGCGTAACCAAGGGCAAGGTCGAGGAACAGCCGGTGGCCCAGGTCGGCCTGGACGATTCGCTGACCACCTCGCCGCTGGGCTTCACCACCGACGGCAAGACGTTGTACTGGAACGATTCGCGCGGGCGCGACACGGCGGCACTGGTGGCCCAGGACGTCGCCTCGGGCAAGTCGACGGTGGCGGCCCAGGATGCGCGCGCCGACATCGCCTCCGGCCTGTTCGACGTGCGCACCGGCCGCCTGCAGGCCTACGAGGTGGATTTCCTCAAGCACGAGTACATCCCGGTCGACAAGGCGGTCGCGGCCGACCTCGACTACCTGAAGCGCGAGCTGAAGGGCGACATCCAGGTACGCTCGCGGACCAATGCCGACGACAAGTGGATCGTCGACCTCGACCCGGTCTCGGCGCCCGCATCGACCTGGCTGTACGACCGCAAGGCCAGGCGCCTGACCAAGCTGTTCACGGCCCGTCCGGAACTCGAGGGCGCGCCGCTGGTGCCGATGTTCGCGCAGGAGATCAAGGCGCGCGACGGCCTGAACCTGGTGTCCTACCTGTCGCTGCCGAAGGCGGCCGATCCGTCCGGCAGCGGCAAGGCGACGCAGCCGGTGCCGCTGGTGCTGCTGGTGCACGGCGGCCCGTGGGCGCGCGACAGCTACGGCTACCGCGGCTACCACCAGTGGCTGGCCAACCGCGGCTACGCCGTGCTGTCGGTGAACTACCGCGGTTCGACCGGCTTCGGCAAGACCTTCATCTCGAAGGGCGACCTGCAATGGGGCCGCAAGATGCACGACGACCTGCTCGACGCGGTCGACTGGGCCGTCAAGAACGGCGTGACCACGCCCGACAAGGTCGCCATCATGGGCGGCTCCTACGGCGGCTACGCCACGCTGGCCGGCATGACCTTCACGCCCACCACCTTCGCCTGCGGCGTCGACATCGTCGGCCCGTCCAACCTGTTCACGCTGCTGGAAACCATCCCGCCGTACTGGGAAGCGTTCAAGCAGCAGTTCTACAAGCGCATGGGCGACCCGACCACCGAGGAAGGCCGCGCGATGCTCAAGGAACGCTCGCCGCTGAACCATGCCGACAAGATCGTCCGTCCGCTCCTGATCGGCCAGGGCGCCAACGATCCGCGCGTGAACGTGCGCGAGTCCGACCAGATCGTCGCCGCGATGAAGGCCAAGGACATCCCCGTCACCTACGTGCTGTTCCCGGACGAGGGCCACGGCTTCGCGCGTCCCGTGAACAACATCGCCTTCAATGCGGTCGCCGAGAATTTCCTGGCTTCCTGCCTGAAGGGGCGCGCCGAGCCGATCGGCGCGGCGCTGCAGGGATCGACCGCGCAGGTCAAGGAAGGAGCCGGGTTCGTGTCGGGGCTGGAGCAGGCGGCCGGCGCGAAGTGATCGCCTGAGCCCTGCGCCTGCGTGTCCCGGTGCCGGACGCGCAAGCGCAAGCGCAGGTTTGCGCCAGCTCGTCCCGTCCGGCCCGCCAGCACTCTACATTGGTCATGCGCGATGCATGAACGAACCCGATGGAGAGAGCGATGCGAGGCTGGCCGATGCCCCGGGCGCCGCGCCGCGGATGCCGCTGACGTTCCGGCTGGCGGCGCCGCTGGTGGCCGTGTGCGGCAATACCCGGCCGTTCACGTTCGCGCTGCACGGGCGGGTGCAGTTCCGGGGCGACAGGCTGGAACGCATCGTCCGTACCGGCAATACGGTGCGGCTGGAGGGAACCGGCAAGCTCGATGGACAGGCCGGCTACCGCTTCGCCATCGATGCGACGGACGGCAACCGCGACGGCCGGGTCGATCCCGACCGGCTGGCGATCCGCATCCGCCGGTCGGCATCGGCAGGGGCCGCGCTGGCGGCAGGCGCGCAGCAGGTCGTGCTGGACTACGGCGCGCCCACCAGCAAGTCGCGGGCATCGCAAGGGGAGGGGGGGCTGCCGGCCGCGGCGATCCACCTGGTCGAGTGAACCGCCGCCGCGCGGCGCGTCAGCGCGCGTCGCGGTAGCGGCGCAGCAGGCCGTAGTTGACGGTGTCGGCCGGCCTGCCGTGCACGATCCAGCGCTCGGGCATATAGCCTTCCTTGCGGAAGCCGAGCTTTTCCAGCACCCGCGCCGAGGCGACGTTGTCGGGGTCGATATCGGCCTCGATGCGGTTCAGGTCGAGCGCGCGCAGGCCGTGCTCGACCAGCGCTTCCAGCGCCTCGCTGGCATAGCCCTTGCCCCAGTGGGCGCTGGCCAGCGCGTAGCCGATCTCGCAGCGCCGGCTGGCGTCGACAAAGTGGTGCAGGGCGCAGTTGCCGACCAGTTCGCCGGTCGCGCGCAGCACGATGCCCAGGCGCAGCTCGCTGCCGTCGGCGAAGGCGCTGCGGAAGCGGGCGATGGATTGCACGGCCTGGTCCATCGAGGTCCAGGGTTCGCTGCTCCAGTAGCGCGTCACGGCCGGGTCGGAAAACATCGCGTAGTGGGCGGCGGTGTCGCCCTCGTCCATCGGGCGCAGCAGCAGGCGCGGCGTGGCGAGTTCGACCGGGGTCAGGGTAGGCACGTCATTTCTCCTCATCATTGTCCTTGCCGTCCCGGCGCTTGCCGGCCGACGGCGGCCGGCGTCGCAACCGGGCCATGCACGCCGGCGGCGCCGATCTCCGGTATCGTTGTCGGCGTCCAGGCGTCACTGTTATGCTGTGTCCATTATTGCATCTTGATTTTGCCGATTGGTAAATAATTGGCTGAACTCTCCCAGGGGCGAATATGCACGAGGCCAGACCCGCATCGATGTCATCCTTCTGGATGCCATTCACCAACAACCGCGACTTCAAGGCCCATCCGCGCCTGCTGGTCTCCGCGCAGGGGATGTACTACAAGGACGTCGACGGCAACGCCGTGCTCGACGGTACCGCCGGCCTGTGGTGCGTGCCCTGCGGTCACGCGCAGCCGCAGATCGTCGCCGCCGTCTCCGAGATGGTCGGCCAGCTCGACTTCGCGCCGACCTTCCAGATGGGCCACCCGGCCGCCTTCGACCTGGCCGAGCAGTTGATGGACTACACCGGCCACAAGTTCGGCCACGTGTTCTATACCAATTCCGGCTCGGAAGCGGTCGACACGGCCCTCAAGATGGCGCTGGCCTACCACCGCGCGCGCGGCGAGGGCGGCCGCACCCGCCTGGTCGGGCGCGAGCGCGGCTACCATGGGGTCGGCTTCGGCGGCCTGTCGGTCGGCGGCATCGGCCCCAACCGCAAGGCCTTCGGCCCGCTGCTGCCGGGCGTGGACCACCTGCCGCACACGCACGACCCGGCCCGCAACGCCTTCTCGCGCGGCGAACCGGAATTCGGCGCCGGGCTGGCGGACGAGCTGGAACGCATCGTCGCCCTGCACGATCCGTCCACCATCGCCGCCGTCATCGTCGAGCCGGTGGCGGGGTCGACCGGCGTGCTGGTGCCGCCCAAGGGTTACCTGAAGCGGCTGCGCGAGATCTGCACGAAGCACGGCATCCTGCTCGTCTTCGACGAGGTCATCACCGGTTTCGGGCGCCTGGGCACGCCGTTCGCTGCCGACTACTTCGACGTCGAGCCGGACCTGATGACCACCGCCAAGGGCATCACCAACGGCACCGTGCCGATGGGCGCCGTGTTCTCGAAGCGCTTCATCCACGATGCGCTGATGGACGCCCCGCCGGGCATCGAGCTGGCCCACGGCTACACCTATTCCGGCCACCCGCTGGCCTGCGCCGCCTCGCTCGCCACGCTGGACGTGTTCCGCGAGCAGGGCATCCTGGAGCATGCGCGCGCCATGCAGCCGTACTGGGAAGACGCCGTGCACGCGCTGCGCGGCCTGCCGCACGTGATCGACATCCGCAGCGTGGGCCTGGTGGCCGGCATCGAACTGGCGCCGCTTCCAGGCAAGCCGGGCGCGCGCGCCATGGCCGCGTTCAAGCAGGCCTTCGCCGACGGCATCCTGGTCCGGGTCACGGGCGACATCATCGCGCTGTCGCCGCCGCTGGTGCTGGAAAAGACCCACATCGACGAACTGTTCGGCAAGCTGGCCGACGTGCTGCGCAAGCTGGACTGAGGAGACGACTGCATGGAGACGATCGGACACCATATCGATGGCAAGGCCTGCGACGGCAGCGCAGGACGCTGGGCGGACGTCTACAACCCGGCGCTGGGCGCGCCGTGCGCGCGCGTGGCGCTGGCCGGCGGCGCCGACGTCGATGCGGCCGTGGCGGCGGCGGCGGCCGCCTTCCCGGCCTGGGCCGCGATCCCGCCGCTGGCGCGGGCGCGCGTGCTGTTCAACTACCTGCAGCTGTGCCAGCGGCACATCGACGAGTTCGCGCAACTGGTGGTGCGCGAGCACGGCAAGACGCTGGCCGACGCGCGCGGCGAGGTGGCGCGCGGCATCGAGGTGGTCGAGTTCGCGACGGGCATCCCGCAACTGCTCAAGGGCGAGTTCACCGACCAGATCGCGCGCGGCATCGACGCCTGGTCGATGCGCCAGCCGCTGGGCGTGGTGGCCGGCATCACGCCGTTCAACTTCCCGGTCATGGTGCCGATGTGGATGTTCCCGGTCGCCATCGCCTGCGGCAATACCTTCGTGCTGAAACCGTCCGAGCGCGACCCGTCGCCGGCGCTACTGCACGCACGCCTGCTGCAGGAGGCGGGCCTGCCGGACGGCGTGTTCAACGTCGTGCAGGGCGACAAGGAGGCGGTGGACGCGTTGCTGGATCATCCTGACGTCGCCGCCCTCAGCTTCGTCGGTTCCACGCCGATCGCCGAATACGTCCATGCGCGCGGCACGGCGGCCGGCAAGCGCGTGCAGGCGCTGGGCGGCGCCAAGAACCACATGGTCGTGATGCCCGACGCCGACATGACGATGGCCGTCGACGCCCTGGTCGGCGCCGCCTTCGGCTCGGCCGGCGAGCGCTGCATGGCGATCTCGGTGGCGGTGGCCGTGGGCGACGCGGCCGACGCCCTGGTGGCGCAACTGGCCGCGCGCACGGCGGCGCTGAAGATCGGCGACGGCGCCGGCGACGGCGTGGAAATGGGACCGGTCGTCACCAGGGCCGCGCAGCAGCGCATCGAGAAGCTGATCGGCGAGGGCGTGGAGCAGGGCGCCGCGCTGGTGGTCGACGGCCGCGGCTACCGCGTGTCGGGGCGCGAGAATGGTTTCTTCGTCGGCGGCACGCTGTTCGACCACGTGCGGCCCGAGATGTCGATCTACCGCGAGGAGATCTTCGGCCCGGTGCTGTGCGTGGTGCGCCTGCCGGACGTCGGCAGCGCGCTGGAACTCGTCAACCGCAACGAGTACGGCAACGGCGTGGCCGTGTTCACCCGCGACGGCGGCACGGCGCGCGAATTCGTGCGCCAGGTCGAGGTCGGGATGGTGGGCGTGAACGTGCCGCTGCCGGTGCCGATGGCCTTCAACAGCTTCGGCGGCTGGAAGCGCAGCCTGTTCGGCGACCACCATGCCTACGGCCCCGAGGGCGTGCGCTTCTACACACGCCACAAGGCCGTCATGCAACGCTGGCCGGACACGGCGGGCGGCGGCGCCGAGTTCGCGTTCCCGCACATGGCATAGGGCACCCGGTCCCGCGGATGCGTGACGTTTGTCCGGCGGCGCATTATGCTGGCGGTTCGATACGCATTCCCGCAACCCGACCGACAAGAACCCGATGACCGCCCCCGCAACGAACGACGACCTCTGGAACGAAGACCTGGCCCCCACCGGCCCCGCCCAGCGCACCTGGCGCTGGCATCACTTTGCCGCCCTGTGGGTCGGCATGGTGATCAGCATTCCCGCCTACATGCTGGCCGCCAGCCTGATCGAGTCCGGCATGTCGGCCTTGCAGGCCGTGGCCACCGTGTTTCTGGCGAACGTGATCGTGCTGCTGCCGATGCTCCTGATCGGCCATGCGGGCACCAAGTACGGCATCCCGTACGCGGTGCTGGCGCGCGCGTCGTTCGGCACGCGCGGCGCCCGCCTGCCGGCGCTGATGCGCGCCATCGTCGCCTGCGGCTGGTACGGCATCCAGACCTGGTTCGGCGGCAGCATGATCTACACGCTGCTGGGTGTGCTGCTGGGCGCCCCGGTCGGCGGCGACCCGCTGCCCGGCCTGGGCATCAATCCCGGCCAGCTCGGCTGCTTCCTGGCGTTCTGGGCGATCCAGATGTACTTCATCGTGCACGGCATGGAATCGATCCGCAAGCTCGAGACCTGGACCGCGCCGCTGAAGATCGCGATCTGCTTCGTGCTGCTGTGGTGGGTCTACGGCAAGGTCGGCGGCTTCGGCCCGCTGCTCGGCCAGCCCTCGCAGTTCGTCGCGGGCGGCCCGAAGGCCGGCCTGTTCTGGAGCGTGTTCTGGCCGTCGCTGACGGCGATGATCGGCTACTGGGCCACGCTGGCGCTGAACATCCCCGACTTCACCCGCTTCGCGAAGACCCAGCGCGACCAGGTGCTGGGCCAGTCGCTCGGCCTGCCGCTGCCGATGGGGCTGCTGGCGGCGCTGGCGGTGACCGTGACCTCGGCCACCATCGTCCTGTACGGCAAGGCCCTGTGGGACCCGGTCGACGTGGCCAGCCGCATGACCGGCATCGCGGTGCTGGTGGCGCTATTGATCCTGCTGATCGATACCGCCAGCGTCAACCTGGCCGCCAACATGGTCGGCCCGGCCTACGATTTCTCGGCGCTGGCGCCGCGCGCCATCTCCTACCGCGCGGGCGGCTACATCACCGCCGGCATCGCGCTGGCCATGATGCCCTGGAAAATCCTCGAAAAGACCGAGAACTACATCTTCATCTGGTTGACCGGCTATTCGGCGCTGCTGGGGCCGATCGCGGGCATCCTGATCGTCGACTATTACTTCATCCGCAAGACCAGGCTCGCGGTCGACCAGCTGTACCGGGACGACGGCATCTACGCCTATGCCGGCGGGTGCTCGCTCCCCTGGTCGATACTTGCCGCGATCCA
>DAMAFT010000014.1:0-16816 GCA_031995805.1 Massilia sp. | reverse complement strand
GTCGCAGCGGTCGAACGCCAGGCCGCGCTTGAGGATGCCGCCGCGCGCCGTTTCCATCACGGCGAACTCGACGTCGGGCGAGGCCAGCACGGTGCGCGCCGACCAGTAGCCGGTGCAGTCGCCTTTCACGACCTGCTTGCCGTCGATGTAGACGCCGTGCGTGGTGGTCACGCCGGTCACGGCGCCGGCCAGACGCACCGTGTGCGCCACCAGCAGCGTGGTCGTCGTCTTGCCGTTGGTGCCGGTCAGGGCGATGATCGGGATGCGGCCGTCGCCGCTGCCGAACAGGCCGTCGACGATGGCTTCGCCCGCGCCGCGCGCCTGGCCGCTGCTCGGGTGCTCGTGCATGCGGATGCCCGGCGCCGCGTTCACCTCGATGACGGCGCCGCCCTGCGCCGCCAGCGGCTGCGCGATGTCGCGGCAGACGATGTCGATGCCGGCCACGTCCAGGCCGATCTTGGCGGCGGCGCGCACGCACAGGCGGCGCGTCGATTCCGGCAGCAGGTCGGTCACGTCCTCGGCGGTCCCGCCGGTCGACAGGTTGGCGTTCCCGCGCAACCACACCGTCGTGCCGGCGGGCGGCACGGCGTCCGGGGTCCAGTCCTGCTTGCGCAGCAGGTCCTCGGCGTGGGCGTCGAGGGCGATCTTCGTCAGGATGTTGGTGTGGCCGGCACCGCGCGCCGGATTGGCGTTCTCGATCTCGACCAGTTCGCGGATGCTGCGCTGGCCGTCGCCGACCACGTGGGCCGGGCGCCGGCACGAGGCCGCCGCCACCTTCCCGCCCGCGACCAGCACGCGGTAGTCGGCGCCCTCGATAAAGCGCTCGACGATGATGCGCTTGCCGTGGCGGCGCGCGAAGGCGTAGGCCTGCTCGACTTCGGCGTCGGTCTTGCAGTCGACCGTGACGCCGCGGCCCTGGTTGCCGTCCAGCGGCTTGACCGTCACCGGGCCGCCGAGCCGGCGCGCCACGCGCAGCGCATCGTCGATGCTGGACACGGTCTCGCCCTGCGGCACCGGCACGCCGGCTTCCTGCAGCAACTGCTTGGTCAGCTGCTTGTCGCCGGCGATGCGCACGGCGATGGTGCTGGTGTCGCCGGTAACGGTGGCCTGGATGCGCTTCTGGCGGGCGCCCCAGCCGAGCTGGAACAGGTTGGCGTCCTCGGTGATGCGCTGCACCGGGATGCCGCGCTCCTGGGCCGCCGCCAGCACGGCCGCCGTGCTGGTGCCGATCGCGTAGTGGCGCGCCAGTTCGCGCACTTCCTCCAGCCGCGGTTCGAGATCGAAGGACTTGCCGTGGGCGAGCGCATCGACGATGTCGACGGCCAGCGCAAAGGCCGGCTGCGCCACCTTTTCCAGCTGGTAGGCGCAGACGACGCGGTACAGGCCCGGCTTGCCGGTCACCGGCCGGGTACGGCCGAAGGCTGCCGGCGCGCCGGCCAGGCATTGCAGGCCCAGGGCCACGTGTTCCACCACGCGCGCCAGGTACGTCCCTTCGCGCAGGCGCTGGGCGAAGCCGCCCGGCTGGCCGGTCGGCACCAGGTAGTCGGCCAGCGACGGCAGCAGGTCCAGCAGCGCATTCGTGAAGGTCGGCAGGTCGCGTGTGGAGACGCCGTACAGGTCGCCCAGGTCGAGGACCGACAGCAGGCATGGGGTTTCCGCGTGGATGTTAGGACCACGCAGGAAGCGTTGTTCGAGTATGTGCACAGGATATCCTTTGGACACGGGGCGCGGTCCCGGAAGATCCGGGCCGCGCCCTCGCGATGAAGCTCGATGAAAATTTTTTTGGGTTGAAACTCAGGCGTCCAGCAGGCGCGAATACATCCGCGTCGCCATCAGGCCGATGGCCGTGTGGTGTATCGACGGCGACATCAGCCGCGCCAGCATGGCCATGGCTTCCTGCTTGCCGGCCGCGCTCGCGACACGTTCTTCCAGCTGCACCAGTTCGCTGTCGCCGCCGGCGCCGGCCGAGCGGCGGCGGATCAGGCCGCGCTCGGGGTAGCCGCTGCGCTCGCCCTGCTGATTCAGCTTGTCGAGGGTACGCTGGCGCGCGCGGTGGCTCAGTACGCGGCCGGTGCGGCTGGAGCGGGCGTCGTCGCGGGTGCTGGTGATCCAGTCGCGCAGCACCTGCTGCTCGTAGGACGAGAACACGCCGAACATCTCGGCCCGCTCGCCCTGGATCAGGCGCCAGAAGCGGCTGTTCTCGACCGCCTCGCCGCGCTGGATCCAGCCGGAATCTTCCATCGCCTTCAGGAAGTCGGGGATGTCCTTCGGCTCGGCCAGCCAGTCGTTGACGGAGCGGCCCGCCACGCGGCAGTAATCGGAGTGCATGTTCTTGCCGATGGCCGCCTTGGCCGTGAAGATCTCGACCAGTTCCGCCTCCAGGTCGAACCCGCCGATGATCGACGTGGTGCAGGCGCCCAGGTCGTTCAGGCGGTAGCCGTCCAGCACGCGGCGCCAGAACCCGGCCGGGTCGCCCGACTGCGCCGCCAGCGTGCGCACTGCCTGCACGGCCTTGTGCGCATGGCCGCTGCCGGCGTTGTCGACGGTGACGTGCAGCGTGAAATAGTAGGGATCGATGCCCAGCTCGTTGAGCTCGTACGAGGTGATCAGGAGGTGCAGCGGCAACTGCTCGTAGCCGAGGTTGTAGCCCACCACTTCGGGCAGGAAGGCGTCGGCGTTGTAGGCCAGCGCCAGCTGGATCGCGCCCTGCACGAAGTGCTCGTCGGACAGTCCTTCCCAGTGCTCGCAGCCGTGCGCGGCCAGCAGGCGCCGGTACAGCGTGACGTGGTTCTTGTCCGGCACGCCGTCGCCCAGCTCTTCGAGGTACGTCTTGATGAGCGGGTGGAAATCCGGGTTTTCCCAGCGCGGCAGCACGCCGTACAGCCAGGCGCCGTCGACCAGCTTGGTCGGCGCCGCGCCCTTCAGGAAGTGCAGCGCATGCGATTTGTTCGTGAAGTAGCGGCGCGGCGCGCCGTTCTTGCGGCCGGCCAGGTATTCGCGGTAGGCGAAGCCGACGGTCTCGGCGCGGCCCTGGATCCAGCCCTGCAGTTGCCAGGGCGCACCCGGCAGGTCGTCCGCATCGATGGTGCGGGCGGCCGCGATCTGCGCCTCCAGGTAAGCGCGCGACGCCGCGGCCGCCTCGGCCGGGGTATCGAGCAACGCAAAATAAAGTGCTTTCGAGTCGGAGGTAGCCTGGACCGGGCGTGCGTCCTGCACGCTGCGGGTTTCGGCATTGTCGACGGCAAACATTGAAGTCATGGCGGATCGTCTGGTAGATGTTCTACCCCGATTATGCGGACCCTGCCTTGCGCACGACATCGGTACGCGTCCCTCCTGCTTGTCGGACATAACTTACAAAAATTACATGAATTTCAAATGCGTTAATCCCGTATTAATGCCTGATAGCAATATGCAAAAAGGGCGGCACGCGGCCGCCCTTTTCATTCGTCGCGGCGCGATGCGCCGTACACACTTTATTTTTTACTGCGCCTGGTGCAGCTTGGAACGCGAACGCGCATAACCGAAATACACCAGCAGGCCGATGACCAGCCAGATGCCGAAGGCGATCCAGGTGATGGCCGACAGGAAGGACATCAGCGCCAGGCAGAACACCACGGCGATGGCCGGCACGACCGGCACGCCCGGGCAGCGGAAGGCGCGCTTCAGGTCCGGGCGCTTCTTGCGCAGCACGATCACGGCGACCGACACCAGGCAGAACGCGGCCAGGGTGCCGATGTTGACCAGTTCGGCCAGCACGTTCAGCGGGACGAAGGCGGCCATCAGGCCGAACACGATGCCGACCATCCAGGTGGCAAAGAACGGGGTGCCGTATTTCGGATGCACGCGCGAGAGCTTTTCCGGCAGCAGGCCGTCGCGCGACATGGCGAACAGGATGCGGGTCTGGCCATAGGCCATCACCAGGATCACGGTGGTCATGCCCAGGATGGCGCCCAGGTCGATCCAGCCGGCGAACCAGTTCTCGCCCGCGTGCTGCAGGGCCAGCGAAACCGGGTGGTCGACGCCTTCGAACAGCTTGAAGGGCACGATGCCCGTCATGATGGCGGCCACGATCACGTACAGGACGGTGCAGATCAGCAGCGAGCCGATGATGCCGATCGGCAGGTCGCGCTCCGGACGCTTGACTTCCTCGGCGGCCGAGGTCACGGCGTCGAAGCCGATGAAGGCGAAGAACACGACGGCGGCGGCGCTCATGATGCCGTTCACGCCGAACGGCGCGAACGGGGTCCAGTTGGCCGGGGTCACGTGCTTGAAGCCGACGGCGATGAACAGCAGCACGACGATGGTCTTGATGATCACCATGACGTTGTTGACGCGCGCCGATTCGCGCACTCCCAGCGACAGCATCCAGGTCAGCAGCAGCATGATGCACAGCGCCGGCAGGTTCATGACGGTCTGCACGCCCGGGATCGCGCCCGGGGCGGCGGACAGCGCCTGCGGGATGGCGATGCCGAAGCCTTTCAGCAGCGACTGGAAGTAGCCGGACCAGCCGCTGGCCACCGTCGACGTCGCCAGGCCGTATTCGAGCAGCAAGTCCCAGCCGATCATCCACGCCACCAGTTCGCCCAGCGTCGCATAGCTGTAGGTATAGATCGAACCGGCGACGGGCACCGTGGATGCGAACTCGGCGTAGCACATCGCCGCGAAGCCGCAGGCGATCGCCGCGACGATGAACGAGACCGTCAGCGCCGGTCCGGCGGTCAGCGCGCCGGCGCCGGTGAGCACGAAGATGCCGGTGCCGATGATGGCGCCGATGCCCATGAGGATCAGGTCGGTCGGACCCAATACCTTGCGCAAGCCGCTGGGTTTGCCGGCGGCTGCGACCATGTCGTCGAGATTCTTGGTTCTGAAAAGACTCACTGCTTTCTCCAATCGTTTTGTAGGTAGATCCCGCGCCCGCGTTATTGTGTGCACCGCCGCAGAGCGATCGTGTCGATCCCGGCGGGATGCACGCGCACTTGTCTCCTCTTGGGTACGGGCCTGCGCGGCCGTCTGGCATGCAAAAACAATGCCGGGCAGCAGCATTAGCGGCGTGACATTATCTCCATTCTGTTATCCGGAATCAAAGGAAATACTTTGTTTTTTGTGATCCGGAGCATGGAAATGCTGCGAATCCGCCGCCCGGATGCCGTTCGGTCCGGCGTCAACGGCTAGGACAGCGTGCAGATCAGCAGTTCCGGGTCGGCATTCAGGCGCAGCGGAATGCCCGCGCAACCGACGCCGCGGCTCACCAGCAGGGGACCGTTGCCGGGAATATCGAAGCGCCCATAGCAGTAATCGCGCGATACCGGACCGCTGGGACGGAACAGCGGCGCACCATTCTGGAGCGCGATCTGTCCACCGTGGGTATGCCCGGCCAGGCCGACGTCGAAATGCTGGCGATCCAGGCGCCACAGGCCGTCGGGAGAATGCATGAGGTAGATACGCACGTCGCCGGCGCCCTCGAAGGTGGCCTGGGCCGACGGTTCGCCGGTCCACGGGTCGTCGATGCCGCACACGCTGACCTGGCCGTACGGCGCGGGCAGCGCCGTGCTGCGGTTCACCAGCACCGTGACGCCGGCGTCGCCCAACGCCGCCGCGATGGTCGCGCGGCCGTTCCAGACGTCGTGGTTGCCGAGTACCGCATAGGTACCCAGCGGTGCGCGCGCCCGCGCGAGGAAGCCGCGCAGCGCGGCGACGTTGTCGGCGTCGAAGGAGACGTAGTCGCCGCCCAGCAGCAGGACGTCGGGCTCCTCGCGCGCCAGTTGCGCCAGCAGGTCGTCGAACAGGCGGCCGTCGGTGGTGGGTCCGGCATGGAAGTCGGAGGCGAAGCCGATGCGCAGCGGCCGCGCCAGGCGCTTCCCCGGCGCCAGCGCGACCTCGTGGCGCACCACGCGCACGCGTCCCTGGCCGCCCAGGCGATAGCTGAGGCCCGCCACCGCGCCGCCCAGCAGCAGGACGTTCAATAAGCGCTCGGTGGCGTTGCGGATGGGACGTTGGCGCTTGTTGTTGGTCATGCGGGAGCGGATGGAGAAAACGGCACTGTACACCAGGCGATTGTGTCATGGCGCCGTCTTGTCGTCTCATACTAGTTCTTCCGATCAATGGAATGTAAGATTGGCGTCCCTCTCCCGCCCCGTACCGACCATGCTGACGCCCGACCAGTTCCTGGCCTTCCTCGCCGCCGCCATCCTGCTGACCCTGTCGCCCGGCCCCGACAACATGATGGTGCTGAGCATCGGCGTGGCCAAGGGCCGCGCGCGCGGCGTCGCCTTCGGCCTGGGCTGCGCGTTCGGCTGCCTGAGCCACACGCTGCTGGCCGTGGTGGGCGTGAGCGCGCTGATCGCCGCGTCGCCGCTGGCGTTCGCGACGCTCAAGGTATGCGGCGGCCTGTACCTGGCCTGGATGGGTTTCCACGCGATCCGCAGCCGCGGCGTGGCGAAGGTCGGCGCCGCCGACGGCGTGACCGAACCGGCGCGCACGCTGTTCTTCAAGGGCATGCTGGCCAACGCCATCAACCCGAAGGTGGCGCTGTTCTTCCTCTCCTTTCTGCCGCAGTTCGTGGCGGCCGGGCGCGGCGACGCCAACCTGCAGACGGCGCTGCTGGGCATTGCGTTCACGCTGCAGGCGGCCGTGCTGTTCGGGCTGCTCGGATTCTTTTCCGGCGCGGTCGGGGCGTGGCTCGGCAAGCGGCCGCAGGCCGGCATGTGGCTGGACCGGGTGGCGGGGGCGATCTTCATCGGGCTGGGCCTGCGGCTGATCGTGGCGCGCTAGGAAGCTGGTGCGCACGGGGTGCCTACGCCGGCCGCACGCACCCTGCGGCGGCTTGACGCACAGGCGCGAACGTGTTTCGTTGTAATGTCCCTCCATGTCCAAGGCCGAATATCTTCGTTGACGCGGCCGCGCCGGCGCCAGGATGCGCGCGCGGACGTGGTGGCACGAGGGCGATGATCGTGCCCATGTGCGCCACTGAGCGTTATATGATCGACAACGAAAGCGCTTGTCGCCACCGAAATCCCTGCCGCTCTCAATTATTTCCATAATGGAATTTGATTGCGTGCCACTTTTTAGTTACATTGGAGGTTTTATGTCTACTGGTTAGCCTTGGTCAGCCGAGGCCGCCCGCCCGCACCACGCGAATGCGCGATTCCTCCTTGCTCAAGCACCTGACCTCCGGCTCCATCGTCACGGCCTGCTGCGTCCTCGGGCTCCTCTATTTCGGACGCGACGTCCTCGAACCGCTCGCGCTCGCCGCCATCCTCAGTCTCGTCATCGCGCCGCTGATCCATGGCATGCGCCGGGTCGGCCTGGCGCACCTGCCGGCGACGCTGCTGTCGGTGCTGATCGTCGGCACCTGCGTGGTGGGCCTGAGCACGATCCTCGCCTTCCAGCTGGTGGCCGTATCGCGCGACCTGCCGCGCTACCGCGAAGCCATCCGCACCAAGGTGGCGGCCGTGCGCGAGATGACGGAACGGCCGTTCGCCCGCATCGAGGCCGAGCTGAGCGCCGTCTCGCCGCAGGAGCGCAGCAATACCGTGAGCGCGCGGCGCGGCATCACCACCGTCACCGTCAGTCCGACGCAGCCGCTGCCGGTCGAGATCCGCCAGCCGCGCCTGACCACCACCGACCAGATCGCGCGCCTGTTCTCGATGGCCTGGGGGCCGCTGGGCGAGGCCGGCCTGGTGCTGGTGCTGCTGGTCTTCATCTCGCTCGAACACGAATCGCTGCGCGACCGCCTGATCCGCCTGGCCGGCAAGGACGACATCGGCCGCACGATCCGCACGCTGTCCGACGCGGCCGAAGGCGTGTCGCGCTTCTTCTTCTCGCAGTTCATCGTCAACATCACCTTCGGCACCCTGATCGGCCTCCTGCTGTGGCTGGCAGGCGTGCCGCATGCTGGCCTGTGGGGCGCGCTGTCCGGCATGCTGCGCTTCGTTCCCTACCTGGGCATCATGGCGGCCGGCATCATCATCGCCGTCTTCGTCGCCGCCATCGACCCGGGCTGGCAACTGGCGATCTCCTGCATCGCGCTGTTCCTGGCGCTGGAACTGTTCGTCGCCAACGTCGTCGAGCCGAAGGTCTACGGCCACAGCTCGGGCCTGTCGCCGCTGGCCGTGATCGTCTCGGCCGTGTTCTGGGGCGCGCTGTGGGGACCGGTGGGCCTGCTGCTGTCCACGCCCCTGACCCTGTGCCTGGTCGTGGCCGGGCGCCACGTGCGCGGGCTGGAGCCGGTGACGATCCTGCTCGGCGACGCCCCCAGCGTGACCGGCGCCCAGCGCCTGTACCAGCGCGTGCTGGCCGCCGACACCTACACGATCCTGCGCGACGCCCGCGCCTACCTGCGCCGCGCCAGCTTCGCGCGCTACTGCGACCAGATCCTGTTGCCCGGCCTGGCGATGGCCGGCGCCGACCTGCGCTCGGGCCGCATCGAATCGTCCCAGCTCGACACGATGCGCGCCACCATCGCCAGCGTGGCGACGATGCTGGCGCCGGACGCCGCCCGGCCGACGCGCCGCCGCCGCCGCGACGTCTCCCTGCTCGACGCCAACCTCGGCGCCCACCTGCGCAAGATGCGCGAGACCCGCCACGGCCGCTGGCAGGGATCGCTGGACGTGCCCGCGCACTCGATCGTCCTGTGCGCCGGCCTGCCCGCCGAACGCGACGAGGTACTGAGCGAACTGCTGGTACGCGCGC
The DNA here is from genome assembly GCA_031995805.1 of Massilia sp. Classification (GTDB taxonomy): domain Bacteria; phylum Pseudomonadota; class Gammaproteobacteria; order Burkholderiales; family Burkholderiaceae_D; genus Telluria. The sequence goes on along the minus strand of DAMAFT010000014.1, from coordinate 8,125 downwards.
TGCGCGAAGCCGACATCGACGCGCGCAGCATCACCCTGGGCGACGAGGACAACCCGGGCGCCGACAAGGCCGAACTGGTATCGACCGTGTTCCTGCCCTACCCGCTGGAAGACAACCTGGCGCCGTGGCTGTCGGCCGCGCTGGCCCTGCGCGACGCGCTGCCGACCGTGCTGCTGGCCACGATCAAGCTGCCGTTCGACCAGTCGTCGGTGACGCAGGCGGCAGTCGAGAACCATGTCGATATCGTGTTGCGCTCGTTCGAGGAGGCGCTGGCGTTCGTGGGGCCGGAGAGGCCGGCGCGGGCATGACGTGGTGCATTCGCTGAACCACCATTCAACCGAGGAGACAAGCGATCATGGACCTGGATGTACTGAACCGACGCATCACGGAGCTGCAAGGAGAGCTGGTCAGGTGCGACGACCGACTGCTCAAGATCGCCAAGGAGAAAAGCGATCTCGAGCACACGATATCGCGCATCCGGGGCGCGATCGAGGTGCTGGGGGAATATCAGCGCGAAATGATGCAGAAGGCGAAGGATGAAGCGTCGGAACGCGCGCAGTCTTGACGTTGAAGGCCGTACTTGAGGCGGTAAGAAAACCGGTCCGGAAGGCGGCGAGGACTCGGCAGTACGGCAATGTGCAAGGGAACTCCGGGCCGGACTCATCGCGGTCCGGCGCATCAGGCTGGAATGCGCTGTGGGAGCTTAACCATTGGTCACGCTGGCTGCTCTGTGCGTTGATTCCCGTAACTGCATACTCATGCCTTACATTTTCAATATACCAATTATAATTTCCTTGCAACAACTTGTATTCTTGTCTGTGATGGACTGTTTCCTTATATTAAAGGATATGATTTTGAATAAATTTTTTTAGATTGCTATTTTAGCGTGCTGAATTACCCCATTGTTCGCCTCTGCAGCTCTACCAGAAGTGCGCGTCGGCTCCAAGCCTGGCGTAGTCGCCGACACTTCATCCGCTGATATCGAAATTGTTAGACCAGATTTTACCGTGCCTCTGGACAATGATGAATAATCAACTCCCATCAATATCGAGACTGATTTTTTTGGGTCTCAGCAATAGGATGAAAGTTTTTCCTGCCGTTCACGTTAATTGAGTGTGTATCGATTCCCGGCCTGGCTTCGTAGTGAGTTCTGTTGAATCCACAACAACTGATTATTTCATCTCCTGAATAGGAAGATGTACTCGAGTTCGATGAAATGCCACGAATCCAGCACCAAAGTAGAAGCAGCGCGGCTTGAAACGCCTCTATCAACGTCCGGTCACAAGTTGCTATAAACGTGGAGATCGGCCCAGTCATGAATCAACCACAATGTTGGTATTTTGCTACTTTATATTGCAATTTCTGCCAAGCTGTCCCTTCTTGCTTGGCTTGAACGGCGTTGTTGTATCTCTTACGCGACTGAAAATTGCATTTATGCATCCATTTTTAGTTTCCCCATTGCTATAATCAGGAACACATCAGCGTTCCTTACCCTTTGGCATGGCCGTATCCGACAACGTTCAACCCTCCAATGCTGCAGCCTCCTCCGGTCTAGACTTTCCCGAGGCACTGGGGCATTACCAGTTCCGCGCCCGATTGGGCGGAGGTGGCCAAGGCGAGGTGTACGAGGCATGGGATAGCAAACTGCAGCGCAGCGTGGCCATCAAGCGCATCCGCCACGACGGTGCCGCCAACTGCGAAGATCTTGTGCGTGAAGCGCGAATGGCGGCGTCACTACGTCACACGGCGTTCGTCAAGGTGCATGCCATCGAGGAGATCGACGGCAGCCAGTTCATCGTGATGGAACTGGTGCCAGGCCGAACGCTCAAGCAGGTATTGGCTGACGGTTTACCTCAGATAAATGCCGCAATCGTCTGGATGCTGCAGGTTGCTGAGGCCATGCGGGATGCACATACGTCGGGCTTGGTGCACGGTGACCTTAAACCATCGAACTTGATGGTCGAACCTGACGGCAAAATACGTATTCTCGATTTTGGCCTAGCATTGCGTCAGGACATGCTGGCCACGACAACGCTGACCAATGTCGAACCCCAAGGGACGATCGCCTACATGGCGCCGGAGCGCCTGCTTGGCGAGTTGCCGGATGCACGCGGCGATATCTATGCACTTGGCGTCATCCTTTATGAAATTGCGGTCGGTAGCCGGCCATTCGCCACATTGAATGGACTCGCGCTTGCCGCTGCACAAGTCCAGTCCTCGTCGGATAGCTGGAAATATCCCGATCATGTCGAAACACCGCTGATTGCACTCATTCGTGCGATGACGGCAAGGCAGCCCGAACTACGCTTGCCTACCATGTCCGAGGTGATAACGCGGCTCGATGAGTTGCATGTTGCCGAAAGACAGTTGCCGCCTGCAACACCAATGACAGCAAAGCCGTCATCCGGGTCGCGAGCTACCGTATGGAAGGCCCTGCAGGTCGGCGGTATCGCGATCTTGCTGGCGCTATGTACTGGATTCGTATGGTGGAAGTTGCCCTCGAATATAGAGGACCTCCGCGATGCGATGTCTTCATATTCAGAGGCTGCCGAAATCGAGCAAGGCTTGGCGGCGCTGAAGTTATATGACCGCCCTGGAGAACTGGAAAACGCCGAAATACATTTCAACCGTGTTCTCAGACAAAACCGCGAAAACGCTGCCGCGGTAGCCGGCATGTCTCTCGTTAATAATTTGAGATACATGAGTGACAGCAAAGACGAAATCTGGCTACAAAAGGCAGATGCGGGCGCACAATTGGCATTAAAAATCAATGACCAGTTGGCACTGAGCCAGATCGCCACGGGCGCAGTGTATGATCGCCATGGTCGTTTCGATGACGCCCTAAAAGCTTATACACGTGCGCTGCGCCTCGACCCCAGCAATTATTTCGCTTGGTATGGCAAGGTCGAAACGCTGCGAAACTCAAGGCGTTATCCAGAAACGCTGGCGGCGCTCAATGAAGCTATGCAGCGCTTCCCTCTCGAAAGCGTGTTCATTGGAGAGTTCGGCGTACTGAAATTTGACCAGGGTGACTACGTAGCGGCAGAACAGGCATTCCGTCGGAGCATCGCACTTCAACCTGATGCGGTAACGCCTTACGCGAACCTGAATGCCGCTCTACTTGCGCAAAACCGCGACGATGAAGCACTGCGCGTCTTGCAGAAAGGTCTGCAGGTACGGCCGAGTGCCAGCCTGTATAGTAACCTGGGAACGGCTCTATTCGTCCGTGGCGACTATGTCGGCGCCGCCCAGGCGTTCGAAAACGCGGTGTCGCCGACGCGCGGAGGAACGGCATACTACGTCCACTGGGCTAATTTGGGTGATGCCCTGCTGTGGCTGCCAGGCCGCGAGCAACAGGCGAAGCATGCCTACGAAAAAGCCCGGCAATTACTGGCCCCCCAGCTTGCACGATCCCCGAATGACCCCGTAATGATCTCTCGCATGGGTTTATATTCCGCTCGCGTTGGCGATGCATCGCAAGCGCTGACGCTCATGCAGCGTGCGCTGAACATGGCCTCACAGGACGCTAACGTTCAGTTTCGCGCCGGGCTGACCTATGAACTTCTCGGTAGGCGCTCGACTGCGCTAGCAGCAATTAATGAAGCAAAACGCCTCGGTTATCCGAGTAACTTGATTGACGCGGAACCAGGGTTAGTCGAATTACGCCGCGAGCCGGGCTACCGTTCAAACTGATTTGGTTTTTCGCACGGGCTCAGCCCAATTTATTTCTAAAGGAAACAACGATGTCGACCACTTACGAACTCGAGATCACTTACACCTATGGACGTGAGCTTGCATCTTGGAATTTCAATCATGAGGGCGTCAAACATTGCTGCGAGGTCGAAGAAGGCGACGTTATCCACGTGACGTTCAACGGTCCCGGCGACGTCGCTGAACGCGTCATGCTCTGCGGGCAAATGGAAGTGGACAAAAAAACGTCTCCTTTCGTCGAAGGCAACCAGATCGACCTGCGCAAGACATCCACGCTCCAAGTCGGCCAACAGGACGGCAAGTGGGGCTTCTCGATTGCGTTTACTGCTCGCAACGCAGACGCCACTACTTCTTTCTATTACGTCCCAGATCCAGAGTTGATCGTCAAGACCCGCCCCGGCTCAAACGACTAACTGCAACCTCCTCACCTCCCTCCGCAACGACTCCGTCGGCGTCCTGAGCGCCGACGCCGCGCGCGCCACGTCCTCGCCACAATCGAACATGGCGCGCGCAATCTCTTCCGCCGGAATCTGTTCCGCCCAGCGGATCTGCGCATGCCCATCGAGCAGCTTGTACATGCTCGGCCGGGAAATCCCCAGCGCGCGCGCCGCCGCCTGGACGTTCCACTCGTTGTCCACCATCGCCACGAGCACGTCCTCATCCGTCAACGCCGACGGCCTGCGTTTCGGCGCCGACGCTGCATCGGGCGCGGCGACGGCGGGGGAAGCAGCCGGTGCCTGCTCCGCCACCACCATCCGCGCCGCACTCGGCACCGCCCCGGCACCCATGCGCACCAGCTGCTCCAGGTGCGGCACCCCGCCATTGGCCACCAGCAGCGCCACTCGCCTGAGCGTATGCGCCAGCTGGCGGATATTGCCCGGCCAGTCGTAGCAGGCGATTTCCGTGACGAGGCTGGCCGGCAGCGGCGGCAGCGCGCCTTGCGCTTCCAGCAGGTGCACGATCAGCACGCCGATGTCCTCGCGCCGCTCGCGCAACGGCGGCAGCTGGATCGTGAAGCCCTCCAGGCGGCGCAGCAGCGCCTGGTTGAAGGCGGCGCTGTCGAGGTTCTGGTCGGTGGCGGCGACCAGGCGCGCCGTCGTGCGGCGTTCCTGGGCGGCGCCGAGCGGGCGGTAGTCGCCGCCTTCCAGCACGCGCAGCAGCATCGGCTGGACGCTGGCCGGCGCGTTGCCGATCTCGTCGAGGAACAGCGTGGCGCCGTCCGCTTCGGCGAACAGGCCCTTGCGGTCGGCCTGGGCGCCGGTGTAGGCGCCCTTGGCGGCGCCGAACAGGTCGGCCGCCGCCAGCGATTCGTTCAGGGCCGCCATGTTCACCGTCACCAGCTTTTCGGCGCAGCGCGCGCCCAGCGCGTGGATGCCGCGCGCGGCGATTTCCTTGCCGGTGCCGGTTTCTCCCAGCAGCAGCACGGTGAGGTCGGTCGGGGCCACCATGCGCACCTGGTCGCGCAGGCCGATGGCGGCGCTGCCGACGCCCGCCAGGCCCGGCACCGGGTTGTGCTTGGGCAGGCAGGTCATCCAGTGCAGGCACAGGACCACGGCGCGGCCCAGCGTGAGGATCTGGCCGGCCGCCACGGCGGCGGCGTCGAAGCGCAGCAGGCCCTCGGCGGGGCAGCCGTTCAGCTCCACCGTCATGCGGCTGGCCGGCAGCTGGATGGTCACCTCGTCGTCGCGGTTGCGCGCGAAGCGCAGCGGTTCGCGCGAGATGCCGCCATGGCCCAGCGGCAGGCCCGCGTGGCCGGGGCGGCAGAACTGCGGCGCGTAGCGGTTCAGTTCCAGCGTGCCGGCGTCGCCGACGTACTGTTCGCCGACGCGGCCGGCATCCGGGTGCCAGACGATCGTCAGCGCCAGCAGCGGGCGGTCGGCGCCGCCGGGAGCGGACAGAGGCGAAGTCAGCGTGAAGTCGTCAAAGTCGTTCATGGTTCCTCGCCCGCGCGCGCTTTACATGTAAAAAACATGGCAATTTTACACGCGGCAATGCCGATCGGGTTGTAAAAAGGCTTTGCCTGCCCGTAAAAACAGCCAAAACGCCGTCAACAGCACATGGCATGGGCCTTGCAATATACCTGGTGCCGCCGCAACCCCGCGGCCAACACCCAACCAGCGAATACGCCATGCCCACGTCCCGACCCGCTGCGCCCCTGCCGCCCTCCGACGTCCGCGTCACCCTCGACGTCAACCGCCTGAACCTGCTGCGCCAGCGCCGCCCGGAAAGCGACGAGGCCGTCTCGGAGCGCTTCCTCGGCCGCCGCCAGTGCCTGACCCAGGCGGCCCTCAAGCGGGCCGCGTCGGGCCGGCCGGTGCGCTTCCGGACCGTGCGCCACCTGGCCGCGTTCTACGGCGTCGGCGTCGAGGCGCTGATCGCACCACCCGTCGGCGCCACGCCCGTCCTGTCCGGCAAGGCCTTCGGCGTCGAGCGCCTGCAGTGCGCGGCGCTGTACGACGGGGTGCTGGCGACCGGCATCGGACGGCTGGTCGACGTGCGCGGCGCGCCCGGCTCGGACAAGTCGGCGATGCTGGAGGAATGCGCGGAAGATGCGCGCCGGCGCGGCTTCGCGGCCATCGGCCTGGGGTTGGGGGAGCACGCGGCCGAGCAGGACAAGCAGGCCTCCGATCCGCTGGCGCGGCTGGTGCGCGCCCTGCTCTACGTCGGCCCGGCCGACGGCGCCGACATCGACGAACTGGTACGCAGCCGCTGCCGCGCACTGGGCCTGTGCGCCGAACATGTCGACGCCTGCCTCGGGATGCTGGCCGGTCCCCAGACCTGGCCGCTGCCGGCGACCCAGGCGCTGAACGCGGCTGCGCTATGCGCCGTGGTGCGCCAGCGCGCGCGCCGCCAGCCGCTGCTGCTGGCGATCGACGACGCCCAGTGCGCCGACTGGAACCTGATGGTGATGATCGATACGGTGCTGCCGGCCACGCTGGACGTGCCGGTGGTCTGGATGATCGCGTCGGAACAGCTGCCCGGCCCGCAGGGCCAGCCGCTCGGCGCGCGCCTGGATGCGCTGCCGCGCACGACCTTCCACCTGCCCGGCCTGCCGGGGGCGCGGCCGGTGCCATGCGCGGCGAGCGTGGTCAGGCTGGGGAGGACGTGCCGGGTCAACTGAACCAGCGTCGCCCTCGCCTTTGGCGGGACGACGATACCTGCCACGACGTCAAACGACGCCCGCCCCCGCCGCCGCCCGGCACACGTAGATGGTCGACTGCTCCCCGCCCGGCGCCCGGTAGTCGCGCAGCACCGCCGTGCGCACGTCCTCGACCAGCCCTTGCGGCACCACGGCCACCACGCAGCCGCCGAAGCCGCCGCCTGTCATGCGCACGCCGCCGGCGTCGCCGATGACGCCGCCCACGATCTCGACCAGGCGGTCGATCGGCGGCACGGTGATCTCGAAGTCGTCGCGCAGCGAGACGTGTGATGCGGCCATCAGCTTGCCCATGCGCGCCAGGTCGCCGGCCGCCAGCGCCTCGGCCGCCGCCAGGACGCGCTCGTTTTCCGTGATCACGTGGCGCGCGCGCTTGAACGCCACCGGGTCCAGGCCCGCGCCGCGCGTCTCCAGCATGGCCATGTCGGCGTCGCGCAGCGCCGGCACGCCCAGGTGGCGCGCGGCCGCCTCGCACTGCTGGCGGCGCGTGTTGTATTCGCTGTCGACCAGGCCGCGCTTGACGTGCGAGTGCAGGATCATGATGGCGGCATCGTCGGGCACGGCCACGGGGCGCGTCTCGAGCGAGCGGCAGTCGATCAGCAGCGCGTGGCCGGCCACGCCGGACGCCGAGATGATCTGGTCCATGTTGCCGCACTGGGTGCCGACGAAATCGTTCTCGGAATGCTGGGCTACCAGCGCGATGTCGATCGGGGACAGGCTTTCCAGGCCCGGCTGGGTGGCGAACAGGCGCCCCACGGCCACGGTCAGCGAGGCCGAGGACGACAGGCCGGCGCCCTGCGGCACGTCGCCGGAAATGGCCATGTCCATGCCCTGCAGCGGCAGGCCGCGGCGCAGCAGTTCGCGCACGACGCCGCGCACGTAGTTGGCCCACATGGCGTCGTCGCGCCGCTCGATCGGCGCATCCAGCGCGTATTCGTCGATGGCGTCGCCGTAGTCGGCCGCCAGCACGCGCACGATGCGGTCGGCGCGCGGGCGCGCGGCGATCACGGTGCGGTAGTCGATCGCGCAGGGCAGCACCAGGCCGTCGTTGTAGTCGGTGTGCTCGCCGATCAGGTTGACCCGGCCCGGCGCCTGCACGGTCAGCGCCGGTTCGGCGCCGAACTGCGAGGCAAAGGCGGCGCGGGTACGGGAAATCAGGGATTCGCTCATTGGTCTGGTGGGATGTTCAAGGTTGGGTCGGGTCGGCGGCGTGCAGGTAGTGCACGTCGGGCAGCGCGCGCAGGCGTTCGGCGGCCT
>DAMAFT010000013.1:0-17145 GCA_031995805.1 Massilia sp. | reverse complement strand
GCCCTGGCTGGTGACCAGCGCGCTGCTGGCCTTGTCCAGTTCGGCCAGGACGGCGCGCCGCACGAAGTCCTGCTGGTCATCGACGGCAATACCGGCCAGAACGCGCTGGCGCAGGTGAAGGCGTTCGACGACGCGCTGGCGCTGACCGGCCTCGTGATCACCAAGCTGGACGGCACCGCCAAGGGCGGCATCCTGGCCGCCATCGCGCGCACCCGCCCGGTGCCCGTGTACTTCATCGGCGTGGGCGAAAAGCTGGAAGACCTGCAGCCCTTCAGCGCCGACGAATTCGCCGAAGCGCTGCTGGGATAAGCCTCGATGATCGAGTTCCAGTCCGTCTCCAAGAGGTATTCCGCCGACGCCACCGCCCTGAGCGACGTGTCCCTGCATATCGCCAGGGGCGAACTGGTGTACCTGGCCGGCCCGTCCGGCGCCGGCAAGTCGACCCTCATGAAAATGGTGGCCGCGATCGAGCGCCCGACTTCCGGCCGCGTGATCGTCAGCGGCCACGACATCGGCAAGCTCAAGAAAGCCGGCGTGCCCTTCCTGCGCCGCAACCTGGGCCTGATCTTCCAGCACCAGCGCCTGCTGAACGACCGCCACATCCTGGCCAACGTGATGCTGCCGCTGATCGTCACCGGCGCGCCCAGGGGCCAGGCCGAGCAGCGCGCCCGCGCCGCCCTCGACAAGGTGGGCCTGCTGGAACGCGCGCATGCGCACCCGATGGAACTGTCCGGCGGCGAGCAGCAGCGCGTGGCGATCGCGCGCGCCATCGTCAACCGCCCGCAGATCATCCTGGCCGACGAGCCGACCGCCAACCTCGACCGCGCTGCCGCCGACAAGGTCATCGACGCGCTGCACGCCTTCCACTCGGTCGGCGTGACCTGCGTGATCTCGACCCACGACGAGCAGATCCTCGACAGCGCGGCGCGCGTGATCCGCCTGGAACAGGGCCGCCTGGTCCAGGGCGCCGCGGCGTCCACGGCGCCCACCGCCGGAGGTGCCGCATGAACATCTGGTTCCGCCAGCACCGCTTCGCCCTCGGCGCCGCCCTTGCCCACCTGCGCAAGGCGCCGGGCAGCTTCCTGTTCAACGTGCTGGTCGTGGCGGTGGCGCTGGCCTTGCCCTTCGCCGGCGTGACCCTGCTCGACAACGTCAAGCCCATGTCCGAGCAACTGTCCGTCGATCCGGAAATCAGCCTGTTCCTCACGGCCGCCACGCCGCGCGAGGAAGCCCGGGCGCTGGCGCCGCAGCTGCGCCAGATCCTGCACGGCAGCCGCGCGCGCCTGGACTTCGTGCCGCGCGAGCAGGCGCTGGCGAGCCTGAAGGACCGCAGCGGCCTGTCCGACGTGATCGAGACGCTGGGCGAGAATCCGCTGCCGGACAGCTACGTGATGAAGCTGGAAGGTTTCGCCAGCAGCGCCGACGCCGTGCGCGTGGACGCCATCGCCGAACAGATGCGCCTGCTGCCGGGCGTGGACAGCGTGCAGGTCGACTCGGCCTGGGTGAAACGCCTGGCGGCGCTGCTGGGCGTGCTGCGCCTGGCGCTGCTGCTGCTGGCGGTCACGCTGGGCACGGTGGTGATCGCGGTGGTGTTCAATACCATCCGCCTGCAGGTACTCACCCAGAAGGAAGAGATCGCCGTGTCGAAGCTGCTCGGCGCGACCGACAACTTCATCCACCGCCCCTTCTACTACACGGGCGCCCTGCTCGGCCTGTGCGCCGGCGCGGTGGCGCTGGGGGCGGTGGCGCTGGCGCTGCGTCCGCTGAACGTGGCGATCGCCGAATTCGCCCGCCTGTACGCCTCGGAATTCCAGCTCGCCGCGCTGCCGCCGCTGGGCGTCGCGGCCCTGCTGGCGATCAGCGCCGGCCTCGGGCTGGTGGGAGCGATGCTGTCGGTGCAGCGGCACCTGGCACGGCTGAAATGATCGAATCTGCCCCGGTATTTACTACCGGGGTATTGATTTTCAGCTAATCGGCCGCATATCCCTTCTTGAACCCTTGCGCTGCTTGCCAGTCAAATTCGGTGGTTGACGCAAGGTTTACGCCTACAAGGGTAAGTGCGCCACCTCACAGACCCTGATCTTCGACACTCCTAATCTGTATTCAAGCGATTTCAAACGCTTTTGATAAGACGTTTGAGACGAATCAATCGTGCCATCGGCACCTGCTCTACATTGGAATCGGACCTTTTTTGATTCCTAGGAGCAATACTTTAACGAAACTTAAACTGGTCGTCAGGGATATGGTGGTTCCTGGCACTCATCACAAGAGAGTGCTAATATAACGACAGACTATCGCGGGAAGTGTATTTGATAGCACCGTCCACATCCCGTATCGCCAACCGCCGTGCCTTCGGGGCGGCGGAAATGGCAGAGACGATGCAGTACAGCTTACTACGAGGGAATTGACTATGTCCGCACAATCCGCATTGGTTCCGGCCGGCAGTCGTGCTCTGGGACTCGGTTTCAACGGCAATATCGGCAATATCGACGCCTATATCTCGGCGGTCAACCGTCTGCCGATGCTGACCCACGAAGAAGAAGTATCGCTGGCGAAGCGGCTGCGGGACAATAGCGACCTGGACGCCGCGCAAAAGCTGGTGCTGTCGCACCTGCGCCTGGTCGTATCGATCGCACGCGGCTACCTGGGCTACGGCCTGCCGCACGCCGACCTGATCCAGGAAGGCAATATCGGCCTGATGAAAGCCGTCAAGCGCTTCGACCCGAACCAGGGCGTGCGCCTGGTGTCCTACGCCATGCACTGGGTCAAGGCCGAGATGCACGAGTACATCCTGAAGAACTGGCGTCTGGTCAAGGTCGCGACGACCAAGGCGCAGCGCAAGCTGTTCTTCAACCTGCGCAGCAACAAGACTGGTCTCGACGCCATGTCGCCGCAGCAGGTCGACGACCTGGCCAAGATGCTCGACGTCAAGCGCGAAGAAGTCATCGAGATGGAAACCCGCCTGTCGGGCCGCGACATCGCGCTGGAAGCGCCGACCGACGACGAAGACGACAAGTTCTCGCCGATCGCCTACCTGTCGTCGGACCAGCAGGAACCGACCAAGGTGCTGGAAGCCGAGGAAGTGGTGCGCCTGCAGTCCGAGGGCCTGGAAACGGCGCTGGGCAAGCTGGATCCGCGCTCGCGCCGCATCGTGGAAGCGCGCTGGCTGGCCAACGACGACGGCTCGGGCGCCACGCTGCACACGCTGGCCGAGGAATTCGGCGTGTCGGCCGAGCGCATCCGCCAGATCGAATCGGCCGCGCTGAAGAAAATGAAGACGGCGCTGGCGGCTTACATGTAAGCCGGCTCGCATCGGTACGGAAGGCGCCTGCGGGCGCCTTTTTTTATCGGCGCATCGACCTGCCCGTCGTTCCCGCGTGCGCGGGAATGACGGTTCAGGCCAGCTTTTCCTTGAAGAACGCCATCGTCCTCCCCCATGCCAGCCTGGCCGCCGCCTCGTCGTAGCGCGGCGTCGTGTCGTTGTTGAAACCGTGCTCGACGCCGGGATACGTGAAATGCCGGTACGGCACCTCGTGCGCCTTCAGCGCTTCCTCGTAGGCCGGCCAGCCGGCCAGGATGCGCTCGTCCTTGCCGGCATCGTGGATCAGCAGCGGCGTGCGGATCTTCGCGACCTCGGCCGCCGGCGGCTGGGCGCCGTAGAACGGCACCGCCGCGGCCAGTGCCGGCCATTGCGTGGCGAGGTAGTTGGCGATGCCGCCACCCCAGCAGAAACCGACCACGCCCACCTTGCCCGTCGCCTGCGGCAAGGCGGCGAGCAGGTGCGCGGCGGCGACGAAGTCGGCGCGCGTCCTGGCCTGGTCGAGCTTGGGGAACAAGGCGCGCGCCTTGTCCTCGTCGCCGGGATAGCCGCCCAGCGGGAACAGCGCGTCCGGCGCGAACGCGACATATCCTTCCAGCGCCACGCGCCGCGCGACGTCCTCGATGTGCGGATTCAGGCCGCGGTTCTCGTGCACGACGAGGATCGCCGGCAACCTGCCCTTGGCGCCCGCCGGCTGCGCCATGTAGCCGCGCAGCTTGCCGTACCCCTGCGGCGACGGGAATTCCCGGTAGCCGGTCTGGAGGCGCGCATCGGCCGGCGCCACCAGCGGCGCGGCGAACGACGGCGACAATTGCGCCAGCAACGTGGCGGCCGTGACGCCGCCGGCGACATGGCGGCCGGCGCGCGCCAGGAAATCGCGGCGCGTGATGCGGCCGTGCACGTAGCCGTCGAAGAGTTTCAGGACTTCGGGATCGAAGTCGCCTGCGGTCAAGCGGGTCATCGGCGCTCCTTACAGGAATGACAAGGCAATGCCATGCAGCATACCGTGCCTTGCGCCGGCATGGCGGTTTGCATCCGCGCACGCTTCGGCGTAAGATAGGTAGGTAGCCTACCTATATTGAACGATGATGACCGACCCTGACACTTCCCCGACTGCACGCGCGCTCGCGCTGTCGGAAGACTTGCGCAATGCCTTCAAGCTATTGATACGCGAAATGCGCCGCGACGCCGAGCGCCAGGACACCGGCCTGTCGATGCTGCAGACCATGCTGCTGGCCGCCATCGGCGAGCGTCCCGGCATCGGCGTGGCCGAGCTGGCGCGCATGCAGCAGGTGCGCAGCCCGACCATGAGCGCCCAGGTCAAGACGCTGGAAGAAGCCGGCCTGGTGGCGCGCGCCGCGCCCGATCCGGGCGACCGCCGCCGCACCGGCCTGGTGCTGACCGAGGCCGGCACGACGCGCGTGGCGGCGCTGCGCGCCCGGCGCCTCGACTGGCTGGCGCAGCGCGTCGCCCGCCTCACGCCGGCCCAGATGGACCGGCTGGCCGCCGCCATCGAACCGCTCACCCTGATCGCCCGACCATGACCGACACCAGGCTCACGCAAGACGCACCCGCCCAGGCATCCGCCAGCGAAATCCGCGCCGTCTACCTCGCCCTGATGGCCGTGCTGGGCCTGGGCGCGCTCGACCAGAGCATCGTCGCCACCGCCCTGCCGCGCATCGTCGGCGACCTGGGCGGCATGGCCCACCTGTCCTGGGTCGTCACCGCCTACGTGCTCGCCTCCACCGCCACGATGCCGCTGTACGGCAAGCTGGCCGACCAGTACGGCCGCCGGCCGATGGTGTTCACCGCCCTGATCACCTTCCTGGCGGGCTCGGTCCTGTGCGGCATGGCGCAGGACATGACGCAGCTGATCGTGTTCCGCGCCATCCAGGGGCTGGGGTCGGGCGGCTTCATGCCGCTGGCGCAGATCATCATCGCCGACCTGGTGACGCCGGGCGAGCGCGCCCGGCGCCAGGGCTCGATCGCCATCGTGTTCGCCGTCACCAGCGTGCTCGGCCCGGTGCTGGGCGGCGTCATGACCGACCTGCTGTCCTGGCACTGGATCTTCTACATCAACCTGCCGATCGGCGCGCTGGCCCTGTGGTCGATCGCCCGTTCCCTGAAAAAGCCGGCGGTCACGCACGCGCACCGCATCGACTACCTGGGTTCCATCCTGCTGACGGGATCGATCGTGGCGCTGCTGCTGGTCCTGGCGCTGGGCGGCACCGAATGGTCGTGGGATTCGGCCGAGATCAAGGCCTGCGCCGTGCTGGCGGTGGTGCTGGGTGGCTGGCTCATATTCCACCTGCGCCGCGCCGCCGAGCCGGTGCTGCCGCCGGACCTGTTCCACAGCCGCGTGTTCAACGTCGCCAGCGGCGTGATGGCGCTGACCTTCATGGGCCTGATGGGCGCCAGCGTGTTCTTCCCGCTGTTCTTCCAGCTCGTGATGGGCAGCAGCCCGGCCGATTCCGGCATGCTGACGGTGCCGATGATGATCGGCATGATCATCGCCTCCACCATCAACGGCCGCGTCGTGGCGCGCACCAGCAAGTACAAGGAGGCGCAAGTGCTCGGCCTGGCGGTGGCGGTGCTGTCCTTCGGCGCCCTGGCCCTGGCCATGGACCGCGGCCTGGGCTACCTGTACATCGAACCGCCGATCTTCATGCTGGGCGCCGGCCTGGGCCTGGTGATGCCGAACATGACGATCGTCGTCCAGCACGCGCTGCCGCTGCCGCGGCGCGGCGTGGGCACGGCGATGCTGACCTTCTTCCGCTCGCTCGGCGGCCTGCTCGGCGTGACGGGTTCGGGCGCGATCCTGGCGCACCAGCTGCACGCCCACGGCGTCGCCGCCGCGGCCAGCGCGGGCACCGGCGCCGTGCTGGACCCGGCCCTGCGCGAAGTCTACCGCCACGCGATCGCCAACGTATTCGGCGCCGGCACCGCCATCGTACTGGTCGCGCTGGTACTGCTGTGGTTCCTGCCGCACGTGTCGCTGGCAGCAGCACCGCCCTTGCCCCCTTCCACCAAATGATCCGCATCAAACCGGGGTCAGAGCCAGGGTCAGAGCCCGGTTTCAGGAAATTTCCAAAAATGCGGCTCTGACCCCGGCTCTGACCCCGGTTTTGTTATTATTGGCTTAACGCAAATCACCGGACGTCACGATGGGCATGCCGCGCACTCTGTCCTCCCTGTTCGCACTCCTTCCTGCGGCGCTGCTGGCCGCCTGCGTCGCCGCGCCGATCCAGCCCGGCAGCTATCCGCTCAAGCCGCAGCAAAGCGTCATCCTGGCGCGCAACATCAAGATTACCTACGACAGCTTCAGCGACAGCCGCTGCCCGCCCAACGTCCAGTGCATCTGGGCCGGGCGGCTCGCGCTGCGCTTCCTCGTCGACGGTCCCGGCGGCCAGGAAGAGGTCACGCTGGGACCGGACCAGCCGTCGGCCGCGCCGAAGGCGCTGCGCGGCGCCCGCATCGCGCTCGATCCGGCCGCGCTGCCGCCCGCGCGTGCCGCCGGCAGCGCGCGGCCCGGCGACGTCATCCCCGTCACGCTCCTGGTGCGCACGCCATGAGCTTCGTTCCGATTCCCCACTTCCACGTCTGCCGCCCATGACCACATCCGCCAGAGCCCTCACCTGCGGGCTGATCCTTTCCATCGTCGTCGCGCCGCCGCTGGCGCTGGCCAAGACCCCGGTCGCCACCGGCACCGGCGGCGCCGTCGCCACCATCAGCGAGAAGGCGTCCGAATCCGCGATGACGATCCTGAAGAAGGGCGGCAACGCCATCGACGCGGCCGTCGCCGCCGCCGCGACGCTGGGCGTGACCGATCCGTTCAGCTGCGGCATCGGCGGCGGCGGCTTCATGGTGATCTACCTCGCCAAGGACAAGCGCGTCATCACCATCGACCACCGCGAGACGGCGCCGTTCTCGTTCAGCCCCGCCGTGTTCCAGGAAAACGGCCGGCCGGTCGACTTCGACACCGCCGTCGCCAGCGGCGCCGCGGTCGGCGTGCCGGGCACGGTGCGCGGCTGGCACGAGGCCCTGGAACGCTACGGCACCATGTCCTTCAAGCAGGTGCTGGCGCCGGCCATCGGCGTCGCCACCAAAGGCTTCCCGGTCAGTGAAACTTTCAATAAATTAGTGACTGAAAATGAAAGAAAATTTCAGCTGTTCTCGACCACCAGCCGGCTGTACCTGAAGGACGGCAAGGCGCTGCCGGCCGGTACCATCGTCAAGAACCCGGACCTGGCCAAGGCCTACCGCGCCATCGCCGCCCAGGGCTACAAGGCGTTCTACGCCGGGCCGATGGCGCAGGCGATCGTCGCCGCCGTCAACCAGCCGCCGCTGGCGGGCGACGCCCGGGTGCGTCCTGGCACGATGAGCATGGCCGACCTGGCCAACTACGAGGTTCGTATCCGCCAGCCGGTGCGCTCGACCTACCGCGGCTACGACATCTACGGCATGCCCCTGCCCAGCAGCGGCGGCGTGGCGGTGGCCGAGGCGCTGAACATCCTCGAGGGCTTCGACCTGAAGGCGATGCCGCGCGCCGGCGTCGAGCACCTGTACCTGGAAGCGAGCCGCCTGGCCTTCGCCGACCGCAACGCCTACCTGGCCGACCCGGAGTACGTCGACGCGCCGATCGAGGGCATGCTGACCAAGCAGTTCGCGGCCCAGCGCCGCTCGCTGATCCGCCCGGACCGCGCCGCCGCCGGTCCCGTCGCGGCCGGCGACGCCTTCCTGTACGAGAACGACCAGAGCTTCCCGCTGCGCCCGCAGGCCAACCTGATCCAGCGCGAAGGCACGCACACCACGCACCTGGCCGTGTCGGACAAGGAAGGCAATATCGTCGCCTACACGTTCACGATCGAGTCCTGGGGCGGCAGCGGCATCGTCGTGCCGGGCTACGGCTTCCTGCTGAACAACGAGATGACCGACTTCGATTTCACCGGCCCGGCGCCGAACATCCCGGAAGCGAACAAGCGCCCGCGCAGCAGCATGGCGCCGACCATCGCCTTCAAGGACGGCAAGCCGGCCTTCACCATCGGCAGCCCGGGCGGCGCGACGATCATCACGACGGTGCTGCAGACCATCGTCAACCACGTCGACCTCGGCATGCCGATGCACGAGGCGATCGACGCGCCGCGCCTGTCGCAGCGCAACGGCAGGGAAACCGAGGTCGAGCCGGGCTTCGCCGGCAGCGAGCAGGCGAAGGCGCTGGAAGCGTTCGGCCACAAATGGGCGGCCAGCCCGGCGCCGGAGGAGATCGGCGCGGCCAACGCCATCGTGTTCAACGCGGACGGCACCGTGACGGCGGTCAGCGAAGAGCGCAGGCACGGGGTCGGCAGCGCGCTGGTGCAGAAGAAGGGGCACTAACCCCGGCATACCCCCAGCACCAGCCTGCGCAACCAGCGGTGCGCCGGATCCGCGTCCAGCCGCGGATGCCACATCTGCGACACCGTGATCGGCGCCGTCGCCACCGGCAGCGCGAACGCGTGCACGCCCAGGTCGCCACCGCCGGCGCCGCAGAACGAGGCCGGCAGCACCGTCGACAGGTCGGACGCGCGCACCACGGCCAGCGCCGCCGGGAAGCCCGGCACGATGGCGGCGATGCGGCGCGCCAGGCCCAGCGCGGCCAGCGCCGTATCCACCGGACCTTCGACCCGGCCGCGGCGCGACGCCACCACGTGGCCCAGCGCGGCATAGCGCGCCGCATCGACGGCCGGTTCGGCCGCCAGCGGATGACCCGCGCGCACGACGCCGACGAAGCGGTCGCGGAACAGCGCCTGCAGCCGCACTTCCGGCGCCATCTCGCCCAGCACGCCGATCTCGAGGTCGACCGCGCCCTCGCGCAGCGGCCCGGCCGTCTTGTCGGGCTTGGGCGCGAAGCGCAGGCGCACGCCCGGCGCGGCGGCCGCGGCGGCGGCGATCAGGCGCGCCGCGAACACGTCCACGAAGCCGTCGTTGGCGCGGATGACGAAGGTGCGCGCCAGCGTCGACGGATCCAGCGTGTCGCCCGACGGACGCAATACCGCGCGCGCGTCCTGCAGCGCCTGGCGCGTGCGCTCGCGCAGCGCCTCGGCATGCGGCGTCAGGACCATGCGCCCGCCGGCCCGCACCAGCAGCGGGTCGCCGGTGGCCGCGCGCAGGCGCGCCAGGGTGCGGCTCATCGCCGAGGCGCTCAGGCCGAGGCGGCGCGCGGCGCCGGCCACGCCGGCTTCGGCGAGCAGGCCGTCGAGGGCGGCGAGCAGGTTCAGGTCGAGATCAGGGTCGGACATGCGCCGATGCTAGCACGCGCGCGGCCCGCATGAGCGCCCCCGGGCATGGCGCCGCATGCACGATGTCATTGCAATCGATGCGCCTTCCGCCATGCCGGCGCCGCCGCTATAGTCGGTGTCCCGACCGACGAGGCGCGCCGCGCCGCAAGGACCTTCCCATGGCATTGTTTTCCGACGAACCGGGCGACGAGGGCCTGCCCGGCCCCGAACGCCGCCTGGCGATGACCGCCGTCATGACGGCCACGACGATGGCCGTGCTGGACGGCAGCATGGTGAACGTGGCCCTGCCGCGGATCGCCCGCGCCCTGGACGCCCCCGCCGGCGGCGCGCTATGGGTGGCCAACGGCTACCTGCTGGCCGTCGCCATGACGCTGGCGATCTTCGCCGCGCTGGCGGCGCGCACCGGCTTCCGGCGCCTGTTCGCGGGCGGCCTGGCCGTGTTCACGCTGGCCTCGCTGGGCTGCGCGCTGGCGCCGTCGCTGGAGGCGCTGACGGCGCTGCGCGTGCTGCAGGGCGTCGGCGCCGCGGCCTGCCTGAGCATCGCGCCGGCCATCCACCGGACGATCTTCCCGCAGCGCCTGCTGGGGCGCATCCTGGGCCTGAACGCCCTCCTGATCGCCGCCTGCACGGCGGCCGGGCCGACGCTGGGCGGCGCGCTGCTGTCCTGGGCCGGCTGGCCCTGGCTGTTCGCCGTCAACGTGCCGCTGGGCGCCATCGGCGTGGCGCTGGCGTTGCGTGCGCTGCCGGCCACGCCGGCGGCGGCGCCCGGCCGCTTCGACGGCGCCGGCGCCGCGCTGTCGGCCGCCGCCATGGGCACCTTCATCCTGGGCGCCGACGCCTGCGCCCGGCTCGGCAGCGACCCGCGCGCGGGCGCCACGGCCGGCCTGTACGGCGCGGCGGCGCTGGCCACCGGCTGGGCGTTCGTGCGGCGCCAGCGCCATGCCGCCGCGCCCCTGCTGCCGCTCGCTATCTTCGCGTCGTCCCGCTTCACGCTGGCGGCGCTGGCCTCGCTGGCATCCTTCGTCGGCCAGGGCATCGCCTTCGTCGCCCTGCCCTTCCTGTTCCAGACCGTGCACGGCGACTCGGCCCTGCACGCGGCCCTGCTGTTCACGCCCTGGCCGATCGGCATCATGCTGGCCGCGCCGCATGCCGGCCGGCTGGCCGACCGCCATCCGGCGGCGGTGCTGTCCTCGGCCGGGCTGGCGCTGCTGGCGACCGGCCTGGCCTGCCTGGCGCTGCTGCCGGCGCAGGCGCAAGCCTGGGACATCGCCTGGCGCAACCTGTTGTGCGGCATCGGCTTCGGCCTGTTCCAGAGTCCGAACAACCGCGAGATGCTGGCGAACGTGGCGCGCGCGCGCAGCAGCCAGGCATCCGCCATCCTGTCCATCGTGCGCACCTTCGGCCAGTGCCTGGGCACGGCGCTGGTCGGCATCGTGCTGTCGCTGCGCGACCATGACCTGGCGGGCGGCGCGGCCGGCCTGCAGGCGATCCGGCTGTGCCTGGGCATCGCCGTGGCGGCGACCGTCGTGGCGCTGGCGGTCAGCGCCAGCCGGCTGCGCCGGGCGCTTGAACGCTAGGCCAGCCGTCCCGCCGGGAAAGCGACCGGGACCGCCATCATCCCGCGCCAGCCGCGCCACAGGGTGATGGCAGCTCCGGCCACGCTGATCGCGATCAGCCATGGCCAGGTCGCGACCAGGATGTCGCCGGACAGCCAGCCGAGGCCGGCCGCCGCCGCCAGCTCGACCGCGGCGAGCAGGGCCAGCAGCATGCCGCGCGGCAGGCCGAGCGTCGGCTGGCGCGCGAAGTCGCCGAACACGACCGCCAGCGACACCTGCCCACACAGGCAGCACACCGCGAACTGGCGCAGCACGGCGTCATGGCCGGCCGCCGTGGCGAGCGTCATCAGGGCCGCGCTCAGCATCGACCACTGCGTCAGCGCCATCTTCAGCATGCCCATGGTCAGGCGGCGATTCAGCAACCGCGGATCGCCGGCCAGCGGCGTCAGGCGCAGCAGCGCCTGCTCGCCACGGGTCCTGTTCAGGTGCTGGCGGAACTGCGCCGTGCTGAAGGCGACCATGAGTCCCAGGCCGGTCAGGCCGGACCAGGAAAAGCCCACGATGAAACCGCGCACGGCGTCGCCGCCCTGTGTGGCGGCCAGGATGCGCAGCGCCAGGCTGCCGAGCAGCAGCATGCCGACCAGGACGAGCCAGGCGCTCCAGTGGGCGTTCGGGCCGAGCGCATGCATCAGCATCGTGCCGGGGCGCTTGTCGCGGCAGGCGCGGCGCAGGCTGGCGCCATAGACACGCAGGCCTGGCGCCGCCAGCACGCCGCGCGGTTCGTTGCCGGCGCTCCAGCCGGCGGCGTCGATGCGGCGCAGGCGTCCGGCCTGCTCGCCCCATTGCTTCAGGTGGCGGTCGCCGCCGGCCGGATACAGCCGGGCCATGACCCACACGGCGGCGCCGAGCAGCAGCACACTGGCGGCGGCGGAACCGGCATTGCCGGACAGCGCCTGCGCCAACGGCGCCGGCAACACATGGCGCGCCAGCATCGGCCAGAAGCCCGGCACGAAGGTCAGCACGATCGCCCCCATGCGCCCGGACATCATCAACGCGAAGCCGAGCAGGTACATGCCGACCAGCGGCAACACCTTCCACTGGCCGATGGCCGCCGCCATCGCCGCCGACACCAGCAGCCAGCCGCCCAATGCGAGCTGCAACAGCCGGCGCCGCTGGCGCGGCAACAGCCGTGCATTGGCCGCCGAGTTCATCACGATCGAGCCCGGCACGAACACGAAGGCCCAGACGATCGCGAGCCAGAACGTACCGATGCCCAGCAGGATCTGCAGCAACTGCACGATGGGCAGGCGCTGCTCCTGCACCAGGGAGATGCCGCCGACGATGGGAATGACGACCGTCAGCAGCAGCGCCACGACGGTCATGAACTTCACCGTGCGCGCGTCGCGCTGGCTCGTCGCCACGTTCCACGTGCGGCGCAGTTCCTCGAACGCGACGGCGCTCATTTCGTCACCTCGATGAACAGGTCTTCCAGGCTCAGTCTTTCGACGCGCACGCCGGGTTCGGCCGAGAGCCGGTCCACGCCGGCGCCCGCCCCCTGCACGATCACGCTGACCATGGCGCCGTCGCGCACCCGCCGCACCTCGCCCTCGAGCTTGCGCTCGGGGAGCATGGCGGCCGGCACCAGCAGGCGGCGCGCGCCTTCGAGCAGCGCGTCGGTCTGGCCCTGCAGCGCGATCTTGCCGTCGCGCAGGAAGGCCAGGTCGAAGGCCACACGTTCGAGGTCGGTCAGGATGTGCGTGGAGAACACCACCGTGGTGCCGCGCTCGATCACGTCGTCGACCAGCTCGCGCAGGAATTCGCGGCGGCCGACCGGGTCCAGCGCCGACACCGGCTCGTCCAGGATCAGGAGGTCGGGATCGTGCGCCAGCGCGCGCACGATGGCCAGGCGCTGCTGCTCGCCGCCGGACATCTTCTTGATCTGCTTGCCGCGCATGCCGGCGTCGAAGCCCCAGCGCGACAGCAGGCCTTCGACCTTGCCCTGGTTCCAGCGCGGGTACATCGCCTTGAAGTAGTCCAGCATCTGGTCCGGCGTGAGCCAGTCGAACAGGTCGGCCTTCTGCGGCACGTAGCCGATGCGGGCGCGGGCCTCTTCGGACAGCCTGGCGCCGTCCTCGCCGAACAGCGTCACGCGGCCGCCGTCGAGTTCGCGCAGCCCCAGCAGGCATTCGAGCAGCGTCGACTTGCCCGCGCCGTTGCGGCCCAGCAGGCCGACCACCTGGCCGGGAGCGACCTGCCAGTCGAGGCCGTCCAGCACGCGCTGGCTGCCGAAATGCTTCGAGACCGAGGACAACTGAACAAGCGGGGCACTCATGGTTTTTCCTTCAGGATGGTGGCGAACAAAGTGAGGACGGTGTCGGGATCGAGTTCGAGCTGGCGCGCCTCGAGGGCGGCGCGCTCCAGCACGGGACGCAGCAGGGCGGCGCGTTCGCGCGCCGGCGCGGGCGCCGCCCGTTCGGCGACGACCATGCCCTGGCCGCGCCGGCGCGCCAGGACGCCTTCCATTTCCAGCAGCCCGTAGGCCTTGGAGACGGTCATGGGATTGAGTGCGAGCTGCTGGGCGATTTCCCGTACCGAGGGCATCTCGTCGCCCGGCTGGAGCTGGCCGGCGGCCGCCAGGCGGCGCACCTGCTCGACGAGCTGGCGGTAGATCGGCTCGGAAGATCCGGTCGCGATCGAGAACAGGGTGGCGGTGTGTGGTGGCATGTGTCTACTGTATTAGTTGATTAATACAGTAGGCGCAAAGCGAAGCAAGGTCAAGCTTTTTTTACGACGAGGGAAGACCGGCCGCCGGACCGATGGCGCATGGTGCGCACCCCGTGCGCACCAGCCCCGTGAACGGCCTCAGTCGGAACGACGCCGTCGCCACAACCCGGCGCCGAGCGCCAGGCCCAGCGCCGCCACGCCCGCCACCAGCGCCGGATGGCGCTGCGGACCAGGACGCCGCTGGCCGCCATGGATGCCGCTGGCCGCCGCCGGCGGCGCATACATGGTGCCGGTGGTGTCGCGCGTGCGGTCCGCGCGCCGCGCCCACTCGTCCATGAAGCGGCCCATCAGCCTGGTGGCGACGGGCGTGGCCAGTTCGCCCAGCTTCAGTGCGCCCGCCGGCGCGCCGACCACGGTCGTGGCGCGCGGGCGCGTGGCGAGCCGGACGACGGCATCGGCCACCTTTTCGGGCGCCAGCACGCCGGGCGGATACGACAGCTTCGCGCCCGTGTAGTTGCCGGCATGGCTGAACCCCGGCGTGTCGACGAAGGTCGGATACACGTCGCACAGGTGGATGCGCGGGTGCCCGCGCAGCTCGCCGCGCAGTGCCTCGCTGAAGCCGCGCAGGCCGAACTTGCTGGCGGAATAGGCGGCCGCATAGGGCGAGGCGATGAAGCCGCCGGCCGAGACCATGTTGACCCAGATGCCGTGGCCCTGCTCCAGGAAGACCGGCAGCACGGCATGCGCATCGTGCATGTGGCTGAGCAGGTTCGCCTCGATCACGCGGCGGTGGTCGTCGAGCGGCACCTCGGCGTACTTGCCGACCACGCCGATCCCGATGTTGCTGAACCACAGGTCGATGCCGCCCAGCGCCTTGCGCGCCGCGCGCGCGAACGCGGCGACGGCGTCGGCATCGGTGCCGTCCACGGTCCCGATCTCGACGTCGGCGCCCGCCGCGGCGCAGCGCCGCGCGACGTCGTCCAGTCCTTCCCTGCCGCGCGCGCCCAGCACGAGGCGGGCGCCGCGTCGGGCAAACGCCAGCGCCGTCGCCGCGCCGATGCCGCTCGACGCGCCCATGATCACTATCCGGCCATTCTCCAGTTTCATGTCCTTCTCCTTTTTTGCATGAGCCGGCCATGATGCCCGCATGCGCGATCGGCGGTCGCAGGGGTGCCGGCGGGCAAAAAAAAGACGGCCCCGAAGGGCCGTTAAAGGGCGTGGGCGCCAAGCCGCCCACTACAAACCGCGAAGACGACACATCCGCGGGGTGTTCTTGAGGAGATAGGAAAGGGTTGCGCCTATACGTGCGGCACGATCAGCGGCATCAGGTCGTCGAAGGTGCGGCCGCTGCCGTTCTCGCCGATCGCGTGCATCTTCCACTCGCCGTTGTGGCGGTACAGCTTGGCCATGATCTGGGCCGTGTGCGAACCCTGCACGGACAGGTCGTAGCGCGCGATTTCCTGCTGGTTGCCGGCGTTGACGATGCGGCAGTAGGCGTTTTCCACGGTCGAGAAGTTCTGGCCGGTGAAGCTGTTCACGGTGAACACCAGCGCCTTGACGCTGGCCGGCACCGCGTTCAGGTCGACGTTGATCTGCTCGTCGTCGCCGTCGCCCGCGCCGGTGCGGTTGTCGCCCGTGTGGACGACGCTGCCGTCGCGGCTTTTCAGCTGGCGGAACCAGACCACGTCGACCGGGCGGCTGGCCTCGTCGAACATCACCACCGACGCGTCGAGGTCGACCGGGTCGCCCTTGCCGCCGCCGAAGCCGAAGAAACCCTTGCTCTTGGCGACGTCCCAACCCAGGCCCATCGTGATGCGCGACAGCGCGCCGCCGGCTTCCTTGTCCAGCGAAATTTTTTGTCCCTTTTGCAGATTGACGCTCATGCTTGCCTCCTAGTGTCTGGTGCCTGTTACTTGCCCGGCGCCTGCATCCATGCCTTGAATGCGGTGCGGTTGCGCGAACAGACGTAAATCTTGCCGCGACCGGAGAAGCGCAGGACGATGCCTTCGCCGCTGGTCTGGCTGTTGATCAGGTTGCCCAGGAAGCCGCCGCTGGTGCCGGTCGTGATCGAGACCTCGTAGTGCAGGGTGCTGTCCCAGGCCACCACGTGCGAGTTGTCGATGATCGCGTCCTTGCCCGGTTCCACTTCCAGTTCGTTCATCGAGCCGAAGCCGGACACCACGACCTGCCCCGTGCCCGAGGTCTCGGTCACGAAGAAGCCGCCGCTCTGGGCGAACAGCGCATTGCCCAGGCTCTGGGTGCGCACCCGCAGGTCCACGCCCGAGCTGGCCGCCACGAAGGCGCCGTCGCTGATGATGTACTGGCGGTTGCCGCAGTCGACCACCTGCATCGCGCCCGGCAGCGTGGGCGACAGCAGGCAGTCGCCGTCGCCGCGCGCCGCTTCGATGTGCTGCTGGAAGAAGGATTCGCCGTTGGCGAAGGTGCGCATCAGCGCGCTGCCCAGGCCGCCCTTCATCTTGCCCTTGAGGTCGAGCGTCGATTCCATCATCACCATCGCGTCCGACTCGCAGTAGATGGTCTCCCCGCGCTTCATGGACACGTGGAGGAAAGGATCGATGTCCCCGGTCACGGTAAAAACTGGCATTGCTTGGCTTCCTTTGAATAAGGTGCTCGCCGTGCCCGCGCATGGCTGCGCGGGCGCGGCTCGCTTGTCTAAGGCTTAGACGTTGACGCCGTAATTCTTGGCGAGGGGACCGAGGCCTCCGTTGAAGCCCTGGCCGACTGCGCGGAACTTCCAGTCCGCGCCGTTACGATACACCTCGCCGAAGATCATGGCCGATTCCGTGGAGCCGTCTTCCGACAGGTCGTAGCGGGCGATCTCGCTGTCGTTGGCGGCGTTGATGCAGCGGATGAACGCCTTGCCGACCATGCCGAAGTTCTGGCGGCGGGTATCGCCGTCGTGGATCGTCACGGCCAGCGCGATGCGGTCGACGTCGGCCGGCACCTTGGACAGGTCGACGCTCAGCGATTCGTCGTCGCCCTCGCCTTCGCCGGTGCGGTTGTCGCCCGAGTGCTGGACCGAGCCGTCGGCCGACTTGGCGTTGTTGTAGAAGATGAAGTCGGCATCCGAACGCACCTTGCCCGACTGGTCGAGCAGGAAGGCCACCGCGTCCAGGTCGAATGCGGCGCCGTCGGTGGCGCGCACGTCCCAGCCCAGGCCCAGTTTCAGGTTGGACAGGCCCGGCGCTTCCTTCGACAGGTTGACGTTGCCGCCTTTTTGCAAGCTGATTGCCATTACAAACCCTTTCAG
>DAMAFT010000012.1:0-17213 GCA_031995805.1 Massilia sp. | reverse complement strand
CGTTGTAGTGGAAGTCGCCCACCAGCGGCACGTCGACTTCCATGCGGTCGAGCTGCTCGCGGATCGCCGGCACGGCGGCGGCGGCGGCCGGCGTATCGACCGTGATGCGCACGATCTCGGAACCGGCACGCGCCAGTTCCTTGACCTGGATCGCGGTGCCGATCGCATCGGCCGTATCGGTATTCGTCATCGACTGCACGACCACCGGCGCATCGCCGCCGATCGTCACTGCGCGCGCGCCGTGGCGCACGACCACGCCGCGGCTCGGCCGGCGCGCCAGCGGGCCGGAGCCGATGGGGTCGACGGACTGGTTCGAAAAAGTCATTGCCTTGCCTTCGTCATCATTGCAGGTTCACGCGCGCCAGCGTCTTGCCCGGCACCGCCGGCAGCGCCACGCTGGCGCCGCGCAGCGTGGCCGTCACGCCGGTCGGATTGCCGACGACGACGCGCACCGGCTGGTCGACGTTGACGGTCTCGATGCTGCCGGCCTTGACCAGGCGCGAGATCAGCGCGGCGCCGCCCTTGGCCGGACGCACTTCGATCCAGGAATCCTCGCGCACATTCAGCACCAGCGCATTCGCACCCGCGGCGGCCGGCGCCGCTGCTGGCGTTGCGGCGGCCGGCGCAGCGGCGACCGGGGCATTGCCCAGCGTCGCGGCCGGGTTGGCCGGCGCGGCCGGGGCCGTCGCCGGCGGCGCGCCCGCGGCCGTGGTCGACGGCACGTTGACGACCGGGCCCGGCGCGGTGGTGGCCGCGGGAGTGGCCGCGCCACCGGCCGCCGGCGCCGTGGCCGACGCGGCGTCGGTCGCGGACGCGCCCGGCACCGAGATCAGCGGCACGGACGGGTTCTGCAGCGTCTCGACGGCATGGCCGTCGGCCACCGTGGCGGAGGCGGCCGGCGTGGCGGGCGCGGCCACGGTATTGCCGTCGGCATGCTGGCCGAACGGCACCAGGCCGAACTGCCAGGCCGCCGCCGCGGCCGCGACCACCACCACGGCGCCGGCGATCCAGCCCAGCGGCAGCGCCGAGCGCTTGCCGTGGCTGGGGAATTTCGACTCCGAGAACGAGGCCGGCGCGGGACGGCGCGCGGCCGTGGCGGCGCTGGTGTCGGCCGGGGCCGGCGACTCCATCTCGATCTGGGCCACCAGCGGGGCCGGATCCATCTTCATCAGCTTGGCATAGGCACGCACGAAACCGCGCGTCACCGCCGGGCTGGGCAGGGAAGCATAGTCGCCCGCTTCCAGCGCCACCACCTGGCGCACGGCCAGCTTCAACTGGTCGGCGACCTGCTCGACCGACCAGCCCATCGCTTCGCGCTGGGCTGCCAGGGCCTGGCCGGGAATCCTGTGCGGGTTGTCGGGCGTCGCCGGCTGATCTGCACGCTCGGAACTCATTGTCGTTGTCTCACTCGCTTAAAATGCACCGCTCTCGAAGGCCGCGTACTCGGGCGAGCCGGGGAAGCGCTTGCGCAGCTGGGCGGCCATGGACGCTTCCATGGTGCGGTCCCCCAGCATGCGCTTGACCCGGATGGCCAGCCACAACACGTCGGCCGGCAGCGTATCGAGCTTCGCTGCCTCCGTCAGGCGGTTGATGAAAAACCCGGCGCGGGTGTAGTCGCGCCGCTCGAAATAAACCCGCGCCAGCCCGGCGCTGATGGCCGGCTGGTCGGGATCGTAACGCAGCGCATCGAGCAGGTAGCGCTCGGCCGCGTCGACGTTCCTGAGTTTCAGGGCGCAGTTGCCCGCATTGACCATGGCCTTGGCCGGAGAGGCGTAGGCCGGATTCTTCAGCGCGCTCTCGAAATACGCCATGGCGTCCTGCGGCCGGTTGCCGGCGTCGCACAGGAACAGCCCGTAGTTGTTGGCCAGGTCCGGATTGCGCGGCGCCAGGCGCAGCGCGTGCCGGAAGTTCTCGTCGGCCAGCGCGGCCTCGCCCATCGCCGAATACACCAGCGCGCGCACGCCGTAGGCATCGGCATAGTCCGGGTCGGCGGCGATCGCCTGCTTGACCTCGTCCAGTGCGACTTCGTACTTGTGGTCCTGGAAGTAGCCGACGGCCAGTTCCAGGCGGATCTGGGCGCGCTTTTCCGCGGCGGTCTGGTCGGACGCCGTCTTCAGTTCCCGCACGGGGCCGTCGCCGCTGCCGGCACAGGCCGACAGGAGAGCGAGCGACAGCACGCAGGGGGCGAGACGTCCGGCCAGCCCCGTCATCAGGACGCGATCTCCACGATCTTGCCGAAGTTGGCGCCGAATTTCTGCTGGTATTCCGCCATCTTGCTCATGCGCTCGTTGACGCGGGTGCGGTCCTTGACCTCGCCGGCCAGCTGGCCGCAGGCGGCGTCGATGTCGTCGCCGCGCGTCTTGCGGATGGTGGTGACGATGCCGGCGTCCATCAGCACCTGGGCGAAGGCCTTGATGCGCGGGTTCTTCGAGCGCAGCAGGCCCGATTCCGGGAACGGGTTGAACGGGATCAGGTTGAACTTGCAGTTCACGCCGACCACCGGGTCGTTGACGAGGGCGATCAGCTCGCGCGCATGCTCGTCGCTGTCGTTGACGCCGTCGAGCATGCAGTATTCGAAGGTGATGAAGTCGCGCGGCGCGAATTCGAGGTAGCGGCGGCAAGCGGCCATCAGTTCGCGCAGCGGGTATTTCTTGTTCAGCGGCACCAGGCCGTCGCGCAGCGGATCGTTCGACGCGTGCACCGACACGGCCAGCGCCACCGGGCATTCCTGGCTCAGCTTGTCCATCATCGGCACCACGCCCGAGGTCGACAGGGTCACGCGGCGGCGCGACAAGCCATACGCGTTATCGTCCAGCATCAGCTTCAGCGCGGTGACGGTCGGCTCGAAGTTCAGCAGCGGCTCGCCCATGCCCATCATGACGACGTTGGTGATCTGGCGCTCGCCCTTGGGGCCGCCTTCGATGCCCTTGGTCTTGCGCAGCTCGAACTCGGCCATCCACAGCTGGCCGATGATCTCGGCCACGGTAAGGTTGCGGTTGAAGCCCTGCTTGCCGGTCGAGCAGAAGCGGCAGTTGACGGCGCAGCCGGCTTGCGTGGAGATGCACAGCGTGCCGCGGTTTTCTTCCGGGATGAACACGGTCTCGACCGCGTTGCCGTTGCCGACGTCGACCAGCCATTTGCGGGTGCCGTCGCTGGCCGTCTTGTCGCTCACGATGGCCGGCGCCCGCACTTCGGCGCGCGACTTCAGCTTTTCGCGCAGCGACTTGGCCAGGTCGGTCATGCTGTCGAAATCCGACGCGCCGAACTGGTGTATCCAGCGCTGCAGTTGCTTGGCGCGGAACGGTTTCTCACCCAAGTCGGCGCAGTAGGCGACGAGTTGCGCGGGATCAAAGTCCAGCAGATTGGTGAGAGTTGTCATGTCGTAATCCTATATTCCTGAACCTGCTCGCATCGCCCCGGGGGCGCAGGCGAGCAGGTTACTCATTTAAATTAGTCCGGGGGAATCGATCCGGGGAACGCCCGGACTGCGCTCCCCCTTACTAATTAACGCGAGTAGACGTTCAGCGCCGGGAAGTAGTAAGCGATTTCCACAGCGGCGGTTTCGGCAGCGTCCGAACCGTGAACGGCGTTGGCGTCGATCGAGTCGGCGAAGTCGGCGCGGATGGTGCCGGCGTCGGCCTTCTTCGGATCGGTGGCGCCCATCAGTTCGCGGTTCTTGGCAATCGCGCCTTCGCCTTCCAGCACCTGGATCATGACCGGGCCCGAGACCATGAAGTCGACCAGGGCGCCGAAGAACGGACGCTCCTTGTGCACGGCGTAGAAGCCTTCGGCTTCGGCGCGCGACAGCTGTGCCATGCGGGCGGCGACGATCTTCAGGCCGGCGCCTTCGAAGCGGCTGTAGATTTGGCCGATCACGTTCTTGGCGACGGCGTCAGGTTTGATGATCGACAGGGTGCGTTCGATTGCCATGTAAAACTCCAATAAAAAGAAAGGTTTAAATCGAGAAGTTGACTCAATCAACCCTCGATTTTAGCACAGTTCGACGCGCCCACCGATATTGCACCGCCGCCGGCCGAAGTGTTACAGTCATGATGTCAATATCCGGCGTATCGGGCCCGGCCGTCGCAGGCCGACAGCTTGACGGCGCCGGCTTAGGCGATGCTTAAAAGGCCACGCCGGCTGTTGATCCACAGGATTTTTCCCTTATATTGGGGAGGAAGCGAATTTTTACCACTACGGAGGGCACCATGATTCCCAGCCTGCAGAAAACCTACGATACCTCGGCCGTCCAGGCCTCGCGCAACCGCGTCATGCGCAACACCTACTGGCTGCTCGCGCTGTCGATGGTCCCGACCGTGCTGGGCGCCTTCGTCGGCATCCAGTTCCACGTCCCGGCCTTCACCGGCGCCATGGGCATGCTGCTGTTCTTCGCCATCGCCTTCGGCTTCATCTTCGCCATCGAGAAGACCAAGAACTCGGTGGCCGGCATCCCGGTCCTGCTCGGCTTCACGTTCTTCATGGGCCTGATGCTGACCCCGCTGCTGCGCCACACGCTGGGCTTCTCCAACGGCGGCGCGCTGCTGATGGGCGCGTTCGGCGGCACCGCGGCCGTGTTCGCGGTCATGGCGACCATCGCCACCGTCTCCAAGCGCGACTTCTCGGGCATGGGCAGCTGGCTGTTCGCCGGCACCATCGTGGTGCTGCTGGCCATGGTCGCCAACATGTTCCTGCAGATCCCGGCCCTGCACCTGGCCCTGCTGGTGATGATCGTCGGCATCTTCTCGGCCTGGCTGCTGTTCGACGTGCAGCGCATCGTGCGCGGCGGCGAAACCAACTACATCAGCGCCACGCTGTCGATCTACCTGAACATCTACAACATCTTCACCGCCCTGCTGCAACTGCTGGGCATCGGCTTCGGCAACCGCGACTGACGTCGCGGCGCCGTCCCGGAAAGCCGGCCCATGCGCCGGCTTTTTTTTGCCCGCCGCCCGCCCGCTGCGCGCCATGCATACCAAAGTGTCATTGTCAGATTTCAAGTGGCATGCGTAGAATACGCGCTTGCCCCACAAGCGCTCGCCTCCCGAACCACGTTCCATGCCCCGTAGCCTGATCCACGTACTGCTGTCGCTGCTGCTGCTCGTTTCGCAGCAGTTGTCGCTGGCGCACGGCTATACGCACTGGAACGAGGTCGGCGAGCGCATCGCCCAGGCCCGGCAGGCCGGCGCACCGGATGACGGCAAGCCCGCCAAGCCGGCGCTGCACGACCTGTGCGGCCAGTGCCAGGCCAGCGCCCAGATCGCGTTCGCGCTGCCGAATACCCTGCGCCGGTTCGTCCCCATCGAACTGGCCTATGCCGTCCCTTCCCTGCCGGCCACGCCGGGCATCTGCCTGCTGGCCGCATGCCCGTTCCAGCCGCGCGGCCCGCCCCGGGCCGGATAACGCGTTTCATCCCCTTGCCGTATCCCGCCTGCCGCCCTCGTGCGCGGCAGCGCGGACCGTTATCCATTCGCCTGAGGTTTTACACACTATGAAGATCCAACGTACGCTGCTGTCCAGCGCGCTCCTGCTCGCCTTCCACCCGGCCATCCACGCCCAGACCGCCGCCGCCGACAGCACCGCCCAGCCGCAGCAGGTCGTGGTCACGGCCTCGCCGTTCCGCAACAGCGAAAGCGACCAGATCCTGACCCCGGCCAAGGTGCTGGCCGGCGACGAACTGCGCGACAAGGTCGGCAGCTCGATCGGCGAGACGCTGTCGCAGGAACTGGGCGTCTCGGCCTCGGCCTTCGGCGCCGGCGCCTCGCGCCCGATCATCCGCGGCATGGAAGGCTCGCGCGTGAAGATGCTGGAAAACGGCATGGCGACGTCCGACGTGTCCGGCCTGTCGAACGACCACGCGGTGGCGTCCGAAGGCGCGGTCGCGCACCAGATCGAGATCCTGCGCGGTCCGGCGGCCCTGCTGTACGGCTCGGGCGCGATCGGCGGCCTGGTCAACGTCGTCAACGAACGCATCCCGACCGAGCTGGAAGCCAGGCCGACCGGCCAGGTCGAGGCCCGCTACAGCACGGTCGACAACGGCCGCAACGTGTCCGGCACCGCCGACGCCGCCGCGGGCCGGCACGTCGCCCTGCACATCGACGGCAACTGGCGCGAGACCAACGACTACAAGATCCCCGACACCCGCGTGCTGGACGACGCGTCCAGCGCCATGGACCGCCTGCCGCACTCCGACACGCGCGAGCGCAACATCGGCATCGGCGGTTCCTGGATCGACGACTGGGGCTACGCCGGCATCTCGGCCGCGCACCTGACGAACCTGTACGGCATCCCCAGCGACGAGGGTTCGCGCATCGACCAGAAGCAGGACCGCTACGACTTCGACAGCCTGGTCAAGACGCCGCTCACCGGCTTCGAGGCGTTCCGCTTCAAGGCCGGCTACACCGATTACCGGCACGCCGAACTGGGCGAGGACGGCCCGGAAGTGCTGTTCAATAACCGCTCGCTGGAAACCCGCGCCGAACTGACGCATGCGCCGGTGGCCGGCCTGCACGGCACCTTCGGCTTCCAGACCGAGAACACCCACTTCTCGGCGCTGAGCCCGGACGGCGGCCCGGACACCGTGCCGCTGACGCACTCGAAGAGCGCCGCCGCCTTCCTGGTCGAGGAAGCGAACGCCGGCCCGGTCAAGCTGTCCGGCGGCCTGCGCTACGAGTCGGTCGACCGCGAACCGGTCGGCAACAAGAAGCGCACCTTCGACCTGACGTCGGGCTCGTTCGGCGCGGCCTGGCCGTTCACGCCGGGCTACAGCGTCGGCGCGACCCTGTCGTACGCCCAGCGCGCCCCGGCCATCGAGGAACTGTATTCGGGCGGCCCGCACGACGCCACCGCCACCTTCGACATCGGCAATCCGGACTTCGAGAAGGAAACCTCGCGCAACATCGAGCTGACGCTGCAAAAGACCGCCGGCCTGCTGCGCTGGAAGGCGAACGCCTACCGCAACAACGTCGACAACTTCATCTATGGCCGCATCAGCGACGATATGGTAGATGACGAGGGCAACCCGGGCGGCGAGTTCCGCACCCGCACCTTCGAACAGGCGAAGGCCCACATCCAGGGCGCCGAGGCCGAGCTGACCTGGAACCAGACCGGCGCCGGCTGGAGCGGCCGCCTGTTCGCCGACAGCTCGCGCGGCAAGCTCGACGCCGGCGGCAACCTGCCGCTGCAGCCGGCCGACCGCATCGGCGCCAGCGTGGGCTACCGCGAAGGCGCATGGCGCGGCGGCCTGTCGCTGGTGCACGCGCGCGGCCAGGACCGCCTGGCGGCGTCCGAGTCCAGCGCGACCCCGGGCTACAACCAGCTCGACGCCAACCTCTCGTACACGCAGCGCCTCGCCGGCCAGGACGTCACCTGGTTCATGCTGGCCAAGAACCTGCTGAACGAGGACATCCGCCTGTCGACCTCGGTACTGAAGGACATCGCTCCGCTGCCGGGACGCAACTTCGTGTTCGGCGTGCGCACCAAGTTCTGACGCATGGCCTTCCCGCATCCCGGCGTCCCGTGCGCCGGGATGCGGGCGGTTTTGCTATCTTTATATCGACCATGTCGTTTTCGCCAGGCCTCGTGGCCGCCGAGGCGTGCCGCACACCACTTTCAGTTCTTCCACGTCAACTCGAATGATCGGGCGGAAAGTGTATTTTTTTCCATTCCCGATCCCGGCCGGAGGTTTGCGCATAGAATGGTGGCTTTCGGACCACGGAAGCCTCCACCATGGAAGCAGCGGCCTGCGACTTTCACCTGCTCGGCAGCGCCGGCGCCATCCGCGCCGGCTACCACGTCCATGACTGGTCTGCCTCCGTGCTCGGCGCGCCGGAACGCTGGTGTGCGCCGCTGCGCCATGCGGCCAGCCTGATCCTCGAATCCGAATTCCCCATGTACCTGGCCTGGGGACCGCGCCTGACCCTGCTCTACAACGCCGCCTTCGCCGCGCTGCTCGACGCGCGCCGTCCGGGCGTGCTGGGCATGCCGCTGCCCGAGGTCTGGCCCGAGCTGTGGCCAGGCATGAAGCCGCTGGTGGAACGGGCGCTGGGCGGCCATGCCACCTATGGCGAGGACGTGCCGACGACGATGGCGCGCGAAGGCCGCCAGTTCGAGGGCTGGTTCACCATCGCCTATTCCCCGCTGCGCGACGACGAGGGCCGCGTGCGCGGCGTGCTGTGCGTGACCAGCGAGACCACCCAGCGCGTGCAGCTGGAGCGCCGCCATGCCGTGCAGTTGCAGGTGGTCGACAGCCTGCGCCGCCTGCACCATCCGGCCGACATCGTCGAGTGCGCCTGCACGCTGCTGGGCAAGCAGCTCGACCTATCCAGTACGTGCTACGTCGAGGCCGACGAGGGCGACGGCAGCTTCGAGGTGGCGCACGACTGGATCCGCGATGCCGGCGTGGCGCTGGCCGGCCGGCGCGCACGGCTGGACGACTTCGGGCCGCAGGCGCTGGCCCTGCTGCGCACCGGCGCGCCGCTGGCCGTGCGCGACGTCGCGCTCGACCCGCGCATGCAGGAACGCGGCGCGCGCTACGTCGCCGCCGGGGTGCGCGCCATCCTGGTGCTGCCCAAGGTGCGCCGCGGCCGGCTGCTGGGCGCCCTGGTCGGCCACGCACCCGATGCGCGCGACTGGGACGAGGAAACCCAGCGCCTGGCCACCGACATCGCCGAGCGCAGCTGGGAAGCGCTCGACCGCGTGCGCGCCGAGCAGGCGCTGCGCGACGCCGTGGCGCGCCAGACGACGCTGCTGGACATGAACGAGTTCCGCCTCGAGATATCCGACATGCTGCGCCGCCTCGACAGCGCGACGCAGATCTTCGTGCGCACGGCCGGCATGCTGGGCCGCTTCCTGCAGGTCAGCCGGGTGCTGTACGGCGACTACGACGCCGACAAGCAGCTGATCACCTTCCACTCGAACTACACCGACGGCATGGTGGCGGAGCTGAACGGCACCTTCCCGGCCGCCCTGTTCGGCACCGCCAACTTCGCCGCGCTGGCCCAGGGCACCTGGGTATCGAGCGACATGCAGCGCGATCCGCGCACGGGCGGCCCGGACACCTGGCCGCACTTCGCCGCGCTGCAGATCCGTTCCGGCGTGGTGGTGCCGCTGCACCGCAACGGCGCCCTGACCTCCTGCCTGTTCATCAACGACAACCTGCCGCGCGTCTGGAGCGCCGACATCGTGCGCCTGATCGAGGACGTGGCCGAACGCGCGCTGGGCGCCGCCGAGCGCGTGCGCGCCGAGGACGCGCTGCGCCTGGCCGACCGGCGCAAGGACGAATTCCTGGCGATGCTGGCACACGAGCTGAGGAATCCCCTGGCCCCCATCGCCGCCGCGGCCCAGCTGCTCGGCATGGGCACGCCGGACTGCGCGCGCGTGGAACGCACCAGCGCCATCATCGCGCGCCAGGTCGAGCACATGACCGGCCTGATCGACGACCTGCTGGACGTCTCGCGCGTGACCCGCGGCCTGGTCGTGCTGGCGCGCGACGCCGTCGACCTGCGCCGCGTGATCGCCGACGCCGTCGAGCAGGTGCGCCCGCTGATCGAGGCGCGCCGCCACGTGCTGGCGCTGCACCTGGACCCGTCCCAGCCGGCCTTCGTGCAGGGCGACTACAAGCGCCTGGTGCAGGTGCTGGCCAACCTGCTCAACAACGCCGCCAAGTACACGCAGGAAGGCGGCCGCCTGGCGGTGACGATGAGCGCGGGCGCCGACCAGGTACTGGCGAGCGTGTCCGACAACGGCATCGGCATCGCGGCCGACCTGCTGCCGACGGTGTTCGACCTGTTCTCGCAGGCCGAGCGCACGCCCGACCGCGCCCAGGGCGGCCTGGGCCTGGGCCTGGCGCTGGTGAAGAGCCTGGTCGAGCTGCACGGCGGGATGGTGACGGCGGCCAGCGAGGGCCGCAACATGGGCAGCGAATTCACCGTGCGCCTGCCGCGCCTGCGCACGGCCGCGGCAAGCGGCGACGGCGCCGTGCTGCACGGCGCGGCCCCGCACGACCGCACGCGCCGCCTGGAATTGATGCTGGTCGACGACAACGTCGATGCCGCCACCACGCTGGCGCTGCTGCTGGAAGCGGCCGGCCATGCGGTGACGGTGCTGCACAACCCGTCCGAGGCGCTGGCGTGCGCCGAGGCGCGGCGCTTCGACGTGTTCCTGCTCGACATCGGCCTGCCCGGCATGAGCGGCTACGAACTGGCACGCCGCCTGCGCAAGCTGCCCGGCGCCATGCTCGCGACGCTGGCGGCGATCACCGGCTACGGCCAGCAGTCGGACCAGGACAATGCGATGTACGCGGGGTTCGACGCCTACTTCGTCAAGCCGGTGGATGCGGAGGCGCTGTTCGCCTTGCTGGAGCGGGTGGCGGCGGGAGGGGTCGGAGCCCGGTGTTGATGTTCAAAGGGCTCTGACCCCGGTGTTCCGCCCGCGGCCCCCCGCGCGCGCCCCTTACGCCGCTTCCGCCTGCTGCGCCTGCTCCACCGCCGCGAACTCGCGCGGCACGAAATCGTCCAGCAGCTCGAACACGCCGACCGATTCCACGTGCGAGGTATGCGGGAACATGTTCGCCACGCCCGCCTTGGTCATCGCATAGCCGGCGCGGTGCGTCAGGATGCCGGCGTCGCGCGCCAGCGTCGACGGGCTGCACGAGACGTACACAATGCGCCTGGGCATCAGTTGCGGGTGCGACTGGCGCAGCTCGGCCAGCGCCAGCGCCAGCGCCACGGCGCCGTCGCGCGGCGGGTCGACCAGCATGCGGTCGAACTTGCCCAGCGCGACCAGGTCGTCCTTCGTCACCTCGAACAGGTTGCGCGTGTAGAACGTGGTCTTGTCGGACAGGCCGTTGGCGCGCGCGTTTTCCAGCGCGCGCGTGGTCAGCGCCGTGCTGCCCTCGATGCCCACCACTTCGCGCGCCTGCGTCGCCAGCGGCAGCGTGAAGTTTCCCAGGCCACAGAACAGGTCGGCCACGCGGTCGGTCGGCTGCACCTCGAGCAGGCGCAGCGCCTTGGCGACCAGGATGCGGTTGATCTGGTGGTTCACCTGGGTGAAGTCGGTCGGCTTGAACGGCATCCTGATGCCGAATTCGGGCAGCGTGTAGTACAGCTCCTTGTAGTCCGGATCCTGCTGCGACGGGTAGTACGGCGCGGCCGTGTCCGGGCCTTTCGGCTGCACCCACCACTGGATGTTCCACTGGTCGGCGAAGGCCTTCACCAGCACGTCGTCGGCCGGGCTCAGCGGCGCCATGATGCGCAGGACCAGCACCGTGCTTTCCTCGCCCACGGCGACCTCGATCTGCGGCATCTGCTGGTAGATCGACAGCGCGCGTACCAGTTCGCGCAGCGGCACCAGCATGGCGGACAAGTGGTCCGGCAGGATCTCGCAGCTGGTCATGTCGGCGACGTAGGACGAATGGCGCTCGTGGAAGCCGACCAGCACGGTGCCCTTCTTGGCGACGTAGCGGACCGACAGGCGCGCGCGGTAGCGGTAGTCCCAGGTCGGGCCGTACAGCGGGCGCATGATGTTTTCCGCCTTGGTCTTGCCGATGTGCCACAGGTTATCTTCCAGCACGCGCTGCTTCATCGCGACCTGGGCCGACGGCTCCAGGTGCTGCATCGAGCAGCCGCCGCAATGCCAGAAATGCGGGCACTTCGGCTCGACGCGCATGCTGGACGCCTTCTGCAGCGTGACCATGCGGCCCGATTCCCAGTTCTTCTTCTTGCGCAGGGTCTCGAAGCTGACGCGCTCGCCCGGCAGCGCGCCTTCGACGAAGATCACCTTGCCCGGCGTGCCGTCCTCGTTCTCCAGGTGGCCGACGCCGCGCGCGTCCATGTCGAGGGATTTGATGTTGATGAAGGTTTCTTGCATGGGAATAGAAGAAAAGCAAATCAGGACGGCGCATGCCGGCGCACCGCCACCATCGATCGGCGTCGTCCCCGCGCAAGCGGGAACCCATGCTGAGTATCACGGAGTCGGGATGCCGACGATGCAACTTCGGTGCTTCAGTATGGATTCCCGCCTGCGCGGGAATGACGGTATTCGCGGGCCGCCGTCACACATGGAAAGAAAAATGGGCCTTCGACGGCCCGGCGGGCATCATAGCAAGGAATCGCGCACGACGCCACGGGCAGCCATGGCCCGCTTCAGCTTGACGAGGGCTTCCTGCTGGATCTGGCGCACCCGCTCGCGCGTCACGCCCATCTCCTCGGCCAGCGTCTCGAGCGTGGCCGGATCGTCGTTGTCGAGGCCGAAGCGGCGCATCACCACCACGCGCTGCTTGTCCGGCAGCTTTTGCAGCCAGTCGCGCACCAGCAGCGCCATCTCGTGCTGCTCGGCGCGCGTGTCGGGGCTGACGTCGCCGTCGTCGGGCAGCATGTCCATCAGGCTGCTCTGGGGATCGTTGTCGAGCGGGGCGTCGAGCGAGGTCGCGTGCTCGGACAGCGCCAGGATGTCCTGCACTTCCTCGACCGGGCGCCCGACCAGGCTGGCGATGTCCTCGGCGCTGGCTTCCTTGCCGTCGTGGTGCTGGGCTTCCAGGTGGTACTTGGCGCGCAGCACCTGATTCAGTTCGCGCACCATGTGCACCGGCAGGCGCACCGTGCGCGCCTGGTTCATGATCGCGCGCTCGATGCTCTGGCGGATCCACCAGGTCGCGTAGGTGGAAAAGCGGAAGCCGCGCTCCGGCTCGAACTTGTCGATCGCGCGCATCAGGCCGATGTTGCCCTCCTCGATGAGGTCGAGCAGCACGACGCCGCGGTTGATGTAGTGCTTGGCGATCGAGACGACCAGGCGCAGGTTGTGCTCGATCATCTTCTGGCGCGCCGCGAAGTCGCCGGACTTGGCCAGCGTGGCGTAGTGCACTTCCTGCTCGGCGCCCAGCAGCGGCTTGGCGCCGATGCGGTTCAGGTAGTGCTGCGTGGTGTCGGTCGAGAGTTCGGCATGCAGCACGCTGCGCAGCTCGTCGGCCGCTTCGGCCCCGGGCAGCACGTCGGCGCGGTCGGCGCCGTCGACGACATCGCCGCCCTCCAGCGCCTCGTCGGGGACGTCGTCCGGCAGGTTGTCCGGCGGGTCTGCATCGAGGGGATCGGGCGGCTGCGTCATCGGGGCTCTCTAGCGGCTGGGCAGGAACCTGGCCGGGTCGACCGGCTTGCCCTGCTGGCGGATCTCGAAATGGAGTTTGACCGTGTCGGTGTCCGAGTTGCCCATTTCGGCGATCACCTGGCCCTTGGTCACGTTCTGACCTTCCTTGACCACGATCGCACGGTTGTGCGCGTACGCCGACAGCAGGCTGTTGCTGTGCTTGACGATGACCAGATTACCATATCCGCGGATGCCGCTGCCCGCGTACATCACCTTACCGGAACCGGCGGCCATCACCTGCTGGCCGAGCCTGCCCGCGATGTCGATGCCCTTGTTCTTGCCTTCGTCGAAGGTGGCGACGATGCGGCCGTCCGACGGCCACATCCAGCTCAGCTTCTCGTCGTCGCTGGCGGTGACGGTGCTGCCGGCCACGATGCCGCTGGCGGCCACCTTCTCGGCCTTGGGGTTGTCCTCTTTCTGGGTGCTGGCCAGCGTCGACTCGCTGTACGGCTTCTTGTCGCCGCGCGGCTCGGTCTTGCGCGGCGGGGCGGCTGGACGCTCGGCACCCGGCATCGCGATCGGCGCCGTTACCAAGGCGTTGCCGGCGCCGCGCTCGGGCTGGGTCACCTTCAGCACCTGGCCGACCTTGATGTCGTCAGGATCGGCCAGGTTGTTCCACGCCACCAGGTCGCGGTAGTTCTGGCCATGGTCGAGGGCGATGCGCAGCAGCGTGTCGCCACGGCGCACGGTATAGGTGCCGGCGGCGTCCTGGCGGTCCTCGGCCGGCGGCGGCGTGGCCGGCCGCGGGCGCGACAGCGGAATGGACGAGGTCGGGCGATCGATCACGGGAGCGACGCGGGTCTCGGTACTGCAGGCGGACAGCAGGCCGAGGCACATCAGGAACAAGGTTGAGCGGGACGTTGGTTTCATTCTCTCTTAATTCTGTTGCAACATTCTGGCATTCAGACGATGCCTGGCCGCAGTGGCACGAAATGACAGCTTTCCAGCGTTTCGCTGGTCCATTCCGACTTTCCTGTGCGAATAATACGCTGCAGGTGCTGGACCTGCGCGCCGACGGGCGCCACCAGGCGGGCGCCGATGGCCATCTGCTCGAGCAATGCGCGCGGCACGTCGAGCCCGGCCGCCGCCAGGATGATGCCGTCGAATGGCGCTGCCTGCGGGAGCCCTAGCATACCATCTCCGTACTGCAAGCGCAGATTGGCGATACGCAACGGTCTCAGGTTGGCCTTGGCCAGCTCGTGCAGCGGCTTGATCCGTTCGATCGAATACACCTCTTTCGCCACGCAGGCCAGCACGGCCGCCTGGTAGCCGCAGCCTGTACCGATCTCGAGCACGCGCTGCAGCGGCTTGCCGCTGCCCTTGAGCAATTCGATCATGCGCGCCACGATGTAGGGCTGAGAAATCGTCTGGTTGTGTCCGATCGGCAGCGACACGTCGGTGTACGCCTGGGCCGACAGCGCCTGCTCGATGAACAGGTGGCGCGGCATGCTTTCCAGCGCGGCCAGCACCTGCGGGTCCTTGACGCCCTGGCGCGCCACGCGCGCGGCCATGGCGCGGCGCGGCGCCTCGGTCGCCATCAGGTCGGAGCGGGCCAGCGTCTGCTGCGGCTGCGCCGGCGCGGCCGGCGCCGGTGCGCCCTGGCCCCCATGGCCGACACCGCGGCCTCCGGTGGCGTGGCTGTTGGAACGGGCATTCTGGGTCGCGGTCTGCGGCGTCGCCACCGGAGCCGGCGCAGCGGGCTTTCGCGTGCCAGTGCCCGTGACGGACGACAACGGCAAGGGGAAGTTGCTGCGCTTTTCGCTCATCCCAGGCCTCGCCGCAGCAAGTCCAGCTGTTCGCGGTGCGTCAGGTCGACCTGCAGCGGCGTGATCGAGACCTGGCCGGCGGCGGTGGCGTGGAAGTCGGTGCCTTCGCCGGCGTCGCGGCAGGCGCCCGGGGCGCCGATCCAGAAGATCTCGCGGCCGCGCGGGTCCTTGCCGCGGATGACGGGCTCGGCATGGTGGCGGCGGCCCAGCCGCGTCGGCACCAGCGCGCCCATGCGCTCGTACGGCAGGTTCGGGATATTTACGTTCAACAAGGACGGGGAATCGACGCGGTCCAGGCGGCGCATCACGATATCGCGCGCGACCCTGGCCGCCGACTCGACCTCGGCCCAGCCGGAATGCACCTGCGAGAACGCGATCGCCGGGATGCCGAACAGGTAGGCCTCGGTCGCCGCGGCCACCGTACCCGAGTACAGGGTATCGTCGCCCATGTTCTGGCCGTTGTTGATGCCGGAAACGACCAGGTCGGGAACCTCGTCCAGCATCGCGGTCAGGGCGATGTGCACGCAGTCGGTCGGGGTGCCGTTGACTAAATAAAAACCGTTGGCGGCCTTCGTCACCGACAGCGGGCGGTCCAGCGACAGCGAGTTGGATGCGCCCGAGCGATTGCTGTCGGGCGCCACCACCGTGATGTCGGCGACCGGCGCGAGCGCCTCGGCCAGCGCCTGGATGCCGGGAGCGAGGTAGCCGTCGTCGTTACTGATAAGGATACGCATGCACGCGATTTTACCCGAAGCAACGGCCAGATCGACCGATCCGGCTGCACATTTATTGTCCACCCGGCCGGCCCGCCCGCTTCTTGTACGCTTCTTGTACGCCTCTTGTCTGCCTCTTGTACCCCTCTTGCAAGCCTCTTGCACGCCCCGCCGGTCCCGCGTTCGCCTCCCGCGCCGCGCTCGGCCCGGCACCAGCGGCCGCCCGCCCGCCGCCTGGATCAAGGCGCCTTCGAGCGAATGCACCTCGTCCTGGGTAAAGGCCAGCAGCGCATCCTTGTCCCCTTCCTGCAGGTAGACCTGCTTGATCATGGCGGCGCCGCGCCGCCGTAGCGGATGCGCGACACTCGGACGCAGCACGCTGTGGCGCAGGCTGTCGGCCAGCGCGCGCGCCTCGCGCGGGCTGCGGCTGTCGATGAGTTCCTGCAAGCGCGATAATTTATCGTCGAGCACGTCGCCCCCCTCCCCGCCCGGGCCGTCCTCTCCCGGCCGGTCCGCGCCGTGCCGCTCGGACGGCTCGCCGCCGCCCCGCCGCGGGCCGGCATGCCCGCGCTTTCCCTCGTCCATCGCGTGCAGGCCGGCCTCCAGGGCGATCACGTGCTGTTCGATGCGGCGCGCCGCCTCCAGCTCGCCCTGCTGTCCCAGGTACAGCTCGGCCAGCCGCGCCAGCTCGCGCACCATCGCCGGGGCCTGCTGGTCGGCGGCGCGCCGGCGCAGGGCTGCGGCGGCCTGCACCAGCCGCACCTCGGCCAGCGGGCGCCATGGGAACTGCCCCGGCTCCAGCCATTCGAGCAGCGCCTCGACGCCGCGCAGGGGTCCCAGGCGGTCGCCCTGGCCCGGCTGGGCCCGGCCGGCCGGCGGCGCCGCGCCGAGGATGGCCGACTGCGGCAGCTGTACTTCGTCGAAATAGCTGTCGAGCGAGAGGCCGGCCAGGCCGTAGGCCTCGCCCAGCAGCGTTTCGAGGATCGCCTGGTAGCCGCGCACCCCCTGGCGCACGTCGCCCAGGCGCCAGCGCCGCCGCCCCTCGCCGGCCGCGTCGACGGGCGCCGGCAACGGATACACGAGCAGGGGACGCTGTTCGTCCTCGTGGCTGCAGCGGTAGTCGAGCGCGCGCGCGATCACGCCCTGCAGGCCCTCGAGGCTGCGCGGATCCGGCGTGAACAGGCCGACCATGCGGTCGGGCAGCAGCGCGGTGCAGACGCTGGTGGCCGCCGAACGGCCGCTGCGGCAGTCGACCAGGACGTGGGCGAAGCGGCGCGCCAGGTGGGCGGCGAAGGCGCGGAACAGGGCCGGGCAGGCGCAGAACAGCGCGTCCCAGTCGAAGCGGTCGACGCGCTCGCCGTAGCTGTCGTCGAAGCGGCCGGCGCGCATGAGGTAGAGCGGCCGGCTGTCGTCGACGCGCTCGATGTGGTCGTCCCAGTCGAGGCTGCCGAGCACGCGCGCGGCCAGCGCCTCGGCGTCGGCGTCCGGCGCGCGACCGGGCGCGCGCAGGCGCTCGCGGCAGGCTTCGAACAGCTCGAGGACGCCGGCGCGGCGCATGGCGGGCGGCTGGCCGGGGAAATAATGGTGCAGGCCTGGG
>DAMAFT010000011.1:0-17420 GCA_031995805.1 Massilia sp. | reverse complement strand
CCCGCATCCACGTACCAGTCCGGCAGCAGGCGCACCAGCGTGCCCTGCGCCAGGCAGGACAGCACGTCGGGCATGGACAGCACGGCCACGCCCATCCCCATCAGCGCCGCCGCGCGCACCGCCTGCGGATCGCTCAGGACCGCCAGCGTGCGCATTTCCAGCAGCGCCTCCTCGCCGGCGCCGTTGCGCATGTTCCAGGCGCGCATGCGGCCGCTGTGCAGGAAGCGCATGCCGATCGCCTCCAGGCCGGCCAGCTCGACCGGCTGGCGCGGCGGCGCGCGGCCCGCCAGCCAGGCCGGCGCCGCCACCGCCACCAGGTGCGCCGGCGCCAGCGTGCGCGCGACCACGCCCGGATTCAGGCCGAAGCCGCCGCCGATCGCGGCATCGTAGCCTTCGCCGACCAGGTCGACCTGGCGGTTCTCGAAATGCCATTCCGGCTTGATGCGCGGGTAGCGCGCCAAAAATTCCGGCAGCAGCGGCATCAGGTAGTCCAGTCCGAACACCGGGGAAACGGTCAGCTTGAGGATGCCGCCCGGCTCGTCCTGGCCGGTCGCCACGTCGGCCAGCGCCGCCTGCAGGCCGTCGAGGTTGGCGCCGATGCCGGCCAGCAGGCGCTCGCCGGCCTCGGTCAGGCGCAGGCGCCGCGTCGAGCGCTGGAACAGGCGCGCGCCCAGGTTCTTTTCCAGCATGGCGACGTTGCGGCTGACGGCGGCCGGCGTCAGGCCCAGGCGCCGCGCCGCTTCCGAAAAGCTGGACGCTTCGGCCGCGCGCACGAAGCATTCGAGGTTGCTGAGGGTTTCCATGTCCATGATTTTATAACGATGCTTGAAAATCCTTAAAGCGATTCAAGACTAATCAAGGAGGAATAAACGGCGGATAGTGGCAGCCATCGACAACCCATCCAGAAAGGAAGCCATCATGTCCACTACCTCCCTCCCGCTGCAAGGCAAGGTCGCCCTCGTCACCGGCGGTTCGCGCGGCATCGGCGCCGCCATCGTCAAGCGCCTGGCGCGCGACGGCGCCGACGTCGCCTTCAGCTATGCCGCCTCGCCGGAACGCGCCCGGCAGGTCGCCGCCGACGTCGAGGCGCTCGGCCGCCGCGTGCTGGCGCTGCGCGCCGACCAGGCCAAAAGCGACGAAGTGACGGCGCTGGTGCAAAAGACCCATGCGCATTTCGGCCGCCTCGACATCCTGGTCAATTCGGCCGGCGTGTTCGTCACCGGCACGGTGG
This sequence comes from Massilia sp., assembly GCA_031995805.1. Taxonomy (GTDB): domain Bacteria; phylum Pseudomonadota; class Gammaproteobacteria; order Burkholderiales; family Burkholderiaceae_D; genus Telluria. The sequence continues at coordinate 16,189 of DAMAFT010000011.1, read as the reverse complement.
ACGATGCACAGGCCGACCTGTCCGCCTTCGAGCGCCAGCTCGACGTCAACGTCAAGGGCGTCGTGGCCGCCGTGCGCGTCGCCGCGCCGCTGCTGTCCGCGGGCGGGCGCATCGTCTCGATCGGCACCACCGGCGCCGAGCGCATCCCCTTCGCCGGCGCCGCCGACTACGTGGCGACCAAGGCGGCGGTGGCGGCCTATACCCGCGGCTGGGCGCGCGACCTGGGGCCGCGCGGCATCACCGTGAACGTGGTCCAGCCGGGCGCGATCAATACCGAGATGAACCCGCAGGACGGCGCCTTCGCCGCCACCCTGAAGGGCATGGCCGCGCTGGGCCGCTACGGCCAACCGGACGACATCGCCGCCGCCGTCGCCTTCCTGGCCGGCCCCGACGCCGGCTACATTACCGGCGCCACCCTCAACGTCGACGGCGGCCAGGTCGCCTGATCCGGAGGATGCCATGAACACAGCGATCCGCATGCACGAGACCGGCGCCCCCGCGGTGCTGCGCCCGGAAACCGTCGCCGTCGGCCGCCCCGGCCCGGGCCAGGTACGCCTGCGCCAGCAGGCGATCGGCGTGAACTTCGTCGACACCATGGTGCGCGACGGCCGCTACCCGGTGCCGCTGCCGGCCATCCCCGGCTTCGAGGCCGCCGGCACCGTCGAAGAACTCGGGCCGGGCGTGACCGGCCTGCGCACGGGCCAGCGCGTGGCCTATTACTTCGCCGCCGGCGCCTACGCGCAGGAACGCCTGGCCGATGCGCGGGCGCTGGTGGCGCTGCCGGACGACGTCGACGCCGAACGCGCCGCCGCCTTCCTCGCCAAGGGGCTGACGGCGTGGATGGGCCTGCGCGCGCTGTACCCGCTGCGGGCCGGCGACACGGTGCTGGTGCAGGGCGCGTCGGGCAACGTCGGCGCGATCCTGTCGCGCTGGGCGCGGGCACTGGGGGCGACCGTGATCGGCGTGGCCGGATCGGCCGCCAAGCTGGACAAGGTGAAGGCCGGCGCCCACCACGCGCTGGCGGCCGACGATCCGGCCTTCATGGAAAAACTGCAGGCCCTCGCGCCACACGGCGTGGACGCGGTCTACGACTTCGTGGGCGCGGCCGTGGCCGCGCATACGCTGGGCGCCGTGCGCGATGGCGGCACGGTGGTGGCGATCGGCGCCGCCTCGGGCCAGCCGCGCTTCGACCCGGCCCTGCTGGCGCGCCGCGGCATCGCCGTGCGCGCCGGCGGCACGCCGCAGTACGTGAACGCGGAAAACGTGGACGCGGCGGCCGCAGAACTGTTCGACGCACTGCGCGCCGGGCTGTTCGACGACCTGGCGGTCGTGCGCCGTCCGCTGGCGCAGGCGGCGCAGGTGCACGAGGACATCGCAGGGCGCAGGCTGGAAGGACTGGCGGTGCTGGTACCCTGACACGCGCGCAAAAAAAAGCCGTCGTCCCCGCACAGGCGGGGACGACGGCCATGCGGCAACGCCCGTATCAGAACTTGTAGCGCGCCCCCACCATGTACCTGCGTCCGCCGGTCGTCACCGTCAGCACCTGCTCCTTGGTGCGGCCGTGCGTGCGCATGGTCTCGTCGTTCAGGTTGATGCCCTCGAACGACAGGCTCAGGTTCTTGGTGAGGTTGTAGCCGATGCTCAGGTCGACCTGGCCATAGGGTTCGACGTAGCGTGGATTCGGCTGGTTGTTGTCGGCCACCGAGGCCAGGAACTCGTCGCGCCAGTTGTAGGCCAGGCGCACCGACCACTTGCTGTCCTCGTAGATGCCGACCAGGTTGGCCGAATCCGACAGGCCCACCAGCGCGAACTGGTTCGCCGTGCCCATGTTGTCGAACTTCAGGTCGGAATTCACCCACGTGTAGTTGGCCTGCACGCCGAAGCCGCTGTTGCCGAAGAAGTGCTGCAGGTTCAGCTCGGCGCCCTTGAGCTTGGCCTTCTTCTCGTTCACGTAGGTCGTCAGCAGGTAGGGCAGGGCCGGATCGCCCGGGATGCCGCTGATGGTGCCCAGCGCATTGCCCGCCTCGTTGGTGCCGGTCATGGTGACGCCCGGCTGGCCGTTGAAGTTGCGCAGGATGTAGTTGCGCATGCAATTGGTGTCGGTGGCGACGCAACCGGCGGCGACCGCGGCGTTCCAGTACTTGCCGCCGACCGGCGTGGTGGCCGTGGCCGACGGTTCGTTCACGACCACCTGGCCGGCGTAGTTGTCGAGATCCTTGTGGAACAGGCCCAGCGAGACCATGCTCTGCTTGGTGTAGTACCACTCGGCCGACAGGTCCAGGTTCTTCGACTTGACCGGTTCCAGCGCCGGGTTGCCGCGGTTGCCCGTGACGCCGCGCACCGAGGCCGTGGTGCCGATGCTGGTGCCGCCCTCGATCTGGTCGTAGCGCGGACGGCCGATCGACACGCCGTAGCTGGCGCGCACCTTGAAGTCGTCGCGCACGTCCATGTCCCAGTCCACGGTCGGCAGGAAGTTCTTGTAGCTGCCCGTCTGGGTCTGGTAGGTGGTCGCGCCGAACACCAGCGGCAGCTCGTTCTGCGAGATCCAGTTCAGCTGCGTCGGCACCTTGGCCAGGCCGGTCGAGGCGACATCGGTCTTCTCGTAGCGGAAGCCCACGCCGGTGTGCATCGGCATCGCGGTATCCCAGTCGGTGTTGAACTGCAGGTACAGCGACTTGGTCTTCTCGACCGTGGTGCGGTCGAACTGCGGGTCCGACAGGCTGGGGGTATAGCCGGCCTTATCGCCGGTGAGGGCGATGGCGGCGTCGCGCACCTTGGAAAAGTCGAAGGTGTGGATCTGGTCGAACAGCTTCGGATCGCCCGAGCCGCCCAGCTTGTCGAAGTACTGGCGCAGCGAGTCGGCCTGCCACAGGCCCTGGTCGTAGCCGCCGTTGGCCGCCGTGGCGGTGCCGGACCAGGTGTCGCGCTGGACCTGCTGGAACTTCGAGTGGTTGTCGTTCTTGACGTAGCCGAGGCCGAAGTTCAGGTTGGAGCGCTGCAGCATCTTGAGGCTGCCGCCGGCCTGCACCTGGTCGATCTTCATCTTGTTGATGCCGTCCTGGAACCAGGAACCGCTGACCTGGTGCGGCGCGCGCACGAAGTCGGCGCCCTGGATCGACAGCACCGGCATCTCGTTGCTGAAGTCCAGCGCCGAGGTGCCGCGGCTGAAGCTGACGGTGGCCAGGTCGTTGTTCGAGCCGTACGGGCTGTCGGCCTTGGCTTCCGCCGTCGAGTGGTGCGCGTCGAAGCTGAACTTGAGCGACGGCGACGCCCTCCACTGGGCGTTGAAGCCGATGGAATTGTTGTTGGCCACCGTGGCGAAGTCGCCGCCGTTCATCGCGATGTCCTGGTTGCTCACGCGTTCTTCGTAGTAGATCGGCGTGGCCACCGGGCCCTTGGTGAAGGTACTCGACTGGACCGTGGTGTCGTGGTTGAACCAGGCCGACAGCTCGTGGTACTTGGTCTGCACCTTGTTCTGCGAATAGGTGTAGTCGAGCGTCGTGGTCAGGTCCTTGTTCGGGCGGAACTGGAAGGTCAGCTGGCCGTTGGTGCGCTGGCGCTTGGAGCCGCGCATGAAGTAAGAAATGTTCTGCGGCGTCAGGTAGATGTCGTTGGCGCCCGGCGGATTGGTCACGCCGGCGTAGCCCGGGGTGCCCGGCTGCGGGATCGCGCCGCTCGACGTATCGCCCATCTTGAACGGCCCCAGCCAGCCGTTGGTGACGGACGCCTGGTTCACGCCCAGGTTGCGCTCCTGGTAGCTGCCGCTGACGGCCACGCCGAACATGCCGTTGCCGAAGGTGGTGCTGTAGATGCCCGAGACCTCGGGCGTGTACGAGCGCTTGGCCTTGTCGGCGTCCGGCAGGTTGTCGTTCGAGGTGTCGTACACGCCCTTGATGCCGACGCTGGCCGTGTTCCCCAGGTCGAACGGACGCGCCGTCATGATGTTGATGGTGGCGCCGATGCCGCCCGGCGGCGTGTCGGCGCGCGCGCTCTTGTAGACCTGGATCTGCTGCACCGATTCCGACGCCAGGTTGCTGAAGTCGAAGGCGCGGCCGGCCTGGTCGCCCAGGCTGGCGGTCGGCATCTGGCGGCCGTTGAGCAGCACCATGTTCAGGTCCGGGCCGACGCCGCGCACGGTGACGTTGGCGCCTTCGCCGCGGTTGCGGTCGATCGACACGCCGGAGATGCGCTGCAGCGATTCGGCCAGGTTGGTGTCCGGGAACTTGCCGATGTCGTCGGCCACGATGCCGTCGACGATGCCGTCCGAGTTGCGCTTCAGGTTCAAGGTCGACTGCAGGCTGGCGCGGATGCCGGTCACGACCACGGTATTGGCCGCGGTGGGCGGCGCGTTCGTGACCGCGGGGCTGGGCGCTGCCTGGGCCGCTGGATCGGCCGCGGCTTCCTGGGCATGCAGGGGCGCGCCCAGCGCCGCGCAGGCGCCGGCAACGGCCAGGCAGACCAGGCGTTGCCGGGTATGGAGGCGGAAATGGGGATGTCCCTTGATGGTGTACGGCACGGTGTCTCCTCTCTCTGTGGAAAGTAACGCGCCCGCCCCTTGCGGGCGGCGTCGTCGGTGGTCCTGCGAAACTCACCTGTCCCTTGTTCTCGTTGTTGTCGTGGGACTGCGTTCTCTACTGGAAAGTGACTCTGCGGTCACCTCATGTGTCACGAACGTACTTATCAAAGTCAAGAGTAGAAAAAACACATCAATTGGTCAATCCAACGAACAAACTAAATTCACGTTTTTCGCCATGCGAATCGGGTAAATGCGGGTTTCCGGACAAGTATTCCGGCCGTTCGGGCAGGCCGCCGGGGTAGCGTCCGGGCCCTCCAAGAAATCGATTTCATAAACAAATCAACGACTTCGGAACGGTCGCCGTCCGCGTCCGGGCTTATACTCACGACTCGGCCACGTGGATAAAAAATCAAAAAACGGCCGTCCGCCACCTCTGCTGACAACGGAGGCGATGTTGCATAATCATCACATCTTGGACGTCGATCGCGCCATGCCCGTCACCGGTGACCAGCAATTACTCAAACAATTGAATCGGATGGCGCTCGTGCGCCAGGTGAGCATCCAGCCGGGCCTGTCGCGCGCCGCGCTGGCCGACGTGCTGCAACTGACCAAGTCGACGGTCAGCATGCTGGCGCGCGAACTGGTGGACGAGGGCTGGCTGGCCGAGAGCGAGCTGCTGGTCACGGGCGAGGTCGGCCGGCGCGCGACGCCGCTGCACCTGGCCCCCGGCCGCCTGGCCCTGCTGGGCGCCGAACTGGGCGTGGACGAGGCGCGCGTGGTGGCGACCAACCTGCTCGGCGAAGTGCTCGACACGCGCATCGTCAGCTACGAGGATGCCGCCGATCCGGCTTCCTGCATCCGCCTGGTGGCGCTGGCCCTGGTGCGGCTGGCACGCCGCCTCGGCCGGGCCGGCGCCGCTGCCGGCGGCATGGGGGCACGGCGCGTGCTGGGCGTCGGCCTGGGCCTGCACGGCGCCGTCGACGAAGGGCAGGGCGTGCTGCGTCATGCGCCGCACCTGGGCTGGCGCGACGTCGACGTGGCCGGCCAGGTGCAGTTGCACTTCGCCGGCTCGCCGCTGGCCGGACTGCCACTGTACATGCAGAACGAGGCCAACGTCGCCGCCCTGGGCGAATTCGAATTCACCGACCAGTCGGCCACCGACCCGCTGATCTACCTGTCGATCGGTTACGGCGTGGGCGCCGGCGTGCTGGTCAACGACCGCCTGCTGACCGGCCTGCACGGCTTCGCCGGCGAGGTCGGGCACGCGATCCTGCAGGCCGACGGGCCGCCGTGTTCGTGCGGACGGCGCGGCTGCGCCGACGCCCTGATCGGCCTGGGTTCGCTGCTCGGCAGGGAACGTCCCAGCCACGCGGCGCTGGAGCGCCTGTTCGCGCGCGTGGCCGACGGCGAACGCACCACCTGCGCGGCCGTCGCCGTGGCCGGGCACCAGCTCGGCATCCTGCTGAACAACCTGTGGGCCGGTTTCGACCCGATGGCGATCGTGATCGGCGGCCCGGCGCTGCAACTGGGCGACGCCCTGATCGCGCCGGCGCGCAAGGTGCTGGCGCAGTATGCCGATGCCGCGCTGCTGGCGCCGCCGGCGATCCGCACCTCGCATTTCGGCGCCCAGGCCGTCGCGGTCGGCGCCGCCGCGCTGGTGCGCTACCGCGTCACCCGGCCGCTCGACGTGCAGAGCATCGAACGCCGCGCCGGCCGGCCGCCGGCGCCCGCGCGCACGGCGGAAGGGGCGGCGCTGCCGGCGTGACCGTCGCGCACGTTGCGTGACATTGCGCGCGCCGTGCGCGGCGCACGCGCGGCATAATCGCTCCAGGATCCTGTTCGGCGGCGGTGATGAACGACTTCTTGCCCACGGAATGCGACATCGTGATGGAGGGTGGCGTCACCTCCGGCATCGTCTATCCGGCCTTCGTGGCGCGGCTGGCGCGCCGCTTCACACTACGCTCGATCGGCGGCGCCAGCGTCGGCGCCATCGCCGCGGTCGCGGCGGCCGCGGCCCAGTACCGGCGCAACCGCGTGCGCCAGGAAGGCAGCGGCTGCGACGCCGGCTTCACCATCCTCGCCAGGCTGCCGCGCCGGCTGCAGGAACCCGTCGGCCGGCACACCCGCCTGTTCTCCCTGTTCCAGCCCTGCGCCGACCTGGCGCCCCATTTCGGCGTGCTGGCGGCCTCGCTGAATGCGCCCAGCCGGCCGCGCGCCGTGCTGCGCGCGGCGGCGGCGCTGCTGCTGCGCTTTCCGGTCGGCAGCGGCGCCGGCGCGCTGGCGTGGATGCTCGGCTTCGTGGTCAGCGCGGGCCTGCTGGGCGGGCACTGGCCGCTGACGGCGGGCGGCGCCGTCGCGGCCGGGCTGTGGTTCGGCCTGTGCCTGCTGGCGGCGGCGCTGACCGGCGCCGTGCTGCACGCGACATGGTCCGCCTGGCGCGGCCTGCGCGCCAACCGCTGCGGCATCTGCCCGGGCCTGCGCACGCATCCCGATCACCCGCCGGCGCTGACCGAATGGCTGCATGCGCTGGTGCAGGAAATCGCCGGCCTGGACGATGATGCTCCCCTCACCTTCGGCCAGCTGCGCACGGCGCAGCCGCCGATCGAGCTGGCCCTGATGACCACCGGCCTGTCCGAGCTGCGCGCCCATCGCCTGCCGCATTCCAGCGCCGACCTGGTGTTCCGCGCCTCGGAACTGGCGGCGCTGTTCCCGCCGCCCGTCGTGGCCGCGCTGCTGGCCGGCGCGCGCCGCAGCAAGCACGGCGCGGACACCAGCGCGCTGCTGGCGCGCCTGAACGCCGGTGCCGGCGGCGAAGACTGGTATTTCATGCCGCCGCCGGACGCGCTGCCGGTGGTGGTGGCCGCGCGCATGAGCCTGAGCTTTCCCGTGCTGATGCAGGCCGTTCCCCTGTACCGCCTGCGCGTGCCGCCGTCCGGCGGCCACGGCGTGGAACTGCTGCGCACCTGGTTCTCGGACGGCGGCCTGACCAGCAACTTTCCGATCCACTTCTTCGACGCCATCCTGCCGACCCGCCCCACCTTCGGCGTGACCTTGCAGGCCGACCTCGACGAGGGCGCGCCGTTCGCGCACCGCGTCGTCCTGCCGACCAACAATGCCGACGGCGCCGTCCCGGCCTGGCTGGCGATCGACGCCGTCGACGGCCACCCGTCACTGGCGCGCTTCGCCGGCGCCATGCTGCGCACCATCCGCACCTGGCGCGACGAGGCCCTCAAGCGCACGCCCGGCTACCGCGACCGCATCGTGCTGATCCGCCACACGAAACAGGAGGGCGGCCTCAACCTCGACATGACGCGGCGCGCCATCGCCACCATCAGCCGCAGCGGCAGCGTGGCCGCGCGCCGCATCCTCGAACGGTTCCTCGACCCGGAACCGCAGCGCAACGGCTGGCTGAACCACCGCTGGGTACGCATGCGCAGCACGGCGGCCGTGCTGCAGGACATGCTGGCCCCGCTCGGCGAAGCGTGGCACGATGCCAGCCTGGTGCCGTCCTACGAAGCGCTGTGGCAGGCGCAGGGCGCCGAGGCGCTGCCGGCCTACCGCCTCAGCAAGGCCAACCGCAGCGTCGGCTTCGCGCTGTGGCAGCGCATCGCCGCGCTGCCGGAACAACTGGCGCCGGCCGACCTGTCGGACCATGCGCCGCAGCCGCAGCCGGAACTGGCGATCGCGCCGAAACTGGGCTGACCGGGTCGCGCCGCGGCGGCCGCCGCTCAGGCCGCGACCGCCAGCAATTCCAGCTTGCGTTCCTTCATCCCGGACGGGACATAGATCGATACCGATTGCGCCTGCAGCATGCGTTCGTACATCTGGCCCTTGGCGTCGAGGATGAAATAACAGGTGTCGGGACGCACCGGTACGGCGGGCGGCAGTTGCGGCGCATGATGCAGGCGCACGCCGGGCAGGGCGGACAGCACGCATTTCTCGACGTCGTCGGGCGCCCCCACCTTGAAGCGCAACGGTACCGTCTCGACCAGTTCCAGCGCGGGAATGTCGGCCGAGACGGCGATGTAGAAGGTGGTGCGCTCGTCGATCTTGCCGGAGTCGAGCATGCCGTGGTGGTAGGACGGCCGCACTTCGCTCAGGACGATGGCGAAGTATTTCGAGGAAATGACGGTGTCCAGCAGCTCGCGCACGATCTGGACCAGCCTGGCGAAGGAAGGACCAGGATCGGCGTGCTGGTAGGCCGGCAGGTCGGCCAGCGTCCAGTTCCTGGAAAACGTCAGCAGGCCGCCGGCCACGCCGAGCAATTGTTCGTACAAACGTTCCGGATGCAGATCCGGATGGTGCAGGTAGTGCGTCAGCGTGGCGCACGCCGAACTGGCCGTGTGCAGCAGCCAGAACGAGGACATGTCGCCGGAGCGGAATTCGATCACGTTGCGGCTCGGCTCGCGATGGTGGCCGTACAACGCCGCCACCTTGGCCTGCAGCGCATCGAGCAGGCGCCGCAGTTGCAGCAGGACGGCCGGCGCGGCGCCGACGGACAGGCTGGGCGCGACGAAGGCATCGTCCAGTTCGAATCCCGACGATGCGGCGCGGCGCAGTCGCAGCAGCGGAAAGTGGATGTAGGAATCGCGTGGCTCGAATTCGGACACGAGGCGCACGACTTTCCTGAGATAGGACAACTGTGCCGGCGCTGCCTGGGTATAGAGATCCGGCGTTTCCTGATTGGCTTGCACGAAGCGGACCGTGCTGTCCTGCTGTCCCGGCCGGGAAAAATTGCCGCTGAACGGCTTCAGGCAGGGCAGGGCGGCGTAATAGGTCACCGCCTGTACCGGTTGCGCGCCCGCCGGGTTCAGGTCCACGGTCCCGGGCAATTCGTCGACGCCGGGTGCATCGACCAGTTCGCCGTCCTGGAAGCGCAGCGCCAGGTCGAGGATGCGCAAGACATTGCTGCCCAGCGCATCGCGGTCCACTTGCAGGCGCTCCACGCCCCAGGCATACGGGTGCAGCGCATGGATGCTGCGGTGCAGGCGGCGTTCGTGGTATTCGTCCTGGCGCTGGAAATGCTGGGGACGCAGCAACAGCCCTTCGCCCCAGAGTACTTTGCTGCCCATATCGCTGGCCTCCCATCGGTTCGCAAGATTCGCTGAGTAGTGCACACAATAAAGTGCACACAAACATAGCTCGTCGCATGCGCTTGTGGATTTGAACCAGATGCATTCTTGCTGCCGCTCAAAGCCCGCGTCGGTGACTGCCAACTGAACTATTTTTCCGCGGAAAGCTGTGCAAAGATGCCGGTTTGCATCGGCAAGCGCGGCACCGATGCGGCAGCCAGCGCCAGCCGTGCGGCATCGTGCGAAGGAGCAGGGAAATGAAGGGTTTCACGCCTGGATTGTTCGACCGCCTGACGGGCACGCCGATGCGCGGCCCGGGCGCCATGCGCATGTCGGCCGAGGATTTGAAAGAGGCGGTCGCGCGCGACCTGGAAGCCTTGCTCAACACGCGCTCCACGATCCCCGACGGCGTATTGCAGGGGTACCCGGAATGCAGCCGCTCGATCGTGACATACGGCTTGAGCGATTTCGCCGACCGTTCCTTGTCGAGTCCCGCCGACCGCGCCCATATCTGCACCTGCCTCGAAAACGTCATCAGCCAGCACGAACCCCGCCTGCGCGATGTCAAAGCCGTGCTCGAGATGCGCGAAGACAGCGTGAACCGCCTGCGTTTTTCGATCACGGCGCTGCTGGTCGCGCATGCCGCACAGGAGCCGGTGAATTTCGACGCCGTGCTGCAACCGTCGACGCTGCAGTACAGCATCAGCAAGCCGGGCCACGCCGCCGCGGCCGCCACGCCGTCGGGAGCCTGAGCTTGGAACACCTGCTGCCGTACTACGAAAGGGAGCTGGGCTACCTGCGCCGCAACCTGCGCGACTTCGCCGAACGCTATCCGAAGATCGCGGGCCGCCTGCTGATCAGCGGCGAGGTATGCGAGGACCCGCACATCGAACGCATGATCGAGTCGTTCGCCCTGCTCAACGCCCGTATCGCCAAGCGCCTCGACGACGACTATCCGGAATTCACGGAAGCCCTGTTCGAGGTGCTGTATCCGCACTACCTGCGGCCCTTTCCCTCCTGCTCGATCGCCCGCTTCGACATCGCTGGTCCCAGGCAGCAGGCCGGCAGCGGCGGCAACAACGGCGGTAGCAGGAACGGCGGCAACGGCGGCAACGGCGGGGGCAACAAGCACGACGACAACAATGGCGGCGGCACGATCGCGCGCGGCACCCAGCTCACCACGCGCCCGGTGCAGGGCGGTCCGTGCATCTTCCGCACCGTGTACCCGGTTTCGCTGGCGCCGCTGGAACTGGCCAGTGCCGCCTTCTCTGCCATCATCCGCGCGCCCGACGCGATACGCCTGCCGGATGGCGCCGGCGCCGGCATCAGCCTGACGATCGCCGCCACGACGGCGCAGGCGACGCCTGCCCATGCCGGCGTGCCGCTGCTGCGCGTCTTCATCGACGGCGAAGCGTCGTTCTGCGCCGCGCTGCGCGATGCGCTGTTCATGCGTCCCGTTGCCGCCTACGCCCAAGCCGACCGCGACGGACACTGGGCCAGGCTGGATGGCATTCCGATCCGCGCCGTGGGTTTCGACGAGGACGAGGCGCTGATCGACTTTCCGGCCCGCTCGCATCCCGCCTACCGGCTGCTGGCCGAGTACTTCGGCTTTCCCGAAAAATTCAACTTCTTCGACATCGACCTGGCGGCGCTGGCGGCCGTCCTGCCTGCCAGCGCCCGGACGGTCACGCTGCACCTGGCGCTGGCGGGCATCCGCGCGGATTCGAACACGGCGCGCATGCTCGACACCCTGTCGACCAACAACCTGCTGCTGGGCTGCACGCCGGTGATCAACCGCTTCCGCCAGTGCGGCGAACCGATCCGCCTGACCCACACCGGCGCCAGCTATCCGGTGCTAGCCGACGCCCGCCGCGCCTTCGCCTACGAGGTGCATGCGATCGATGCCGTCAACCTGGTCCGCCAGACGCCGCAGGGAGAAACGGTCGTCGCATTCCGTCCGTTCTACTCGCTCGAGCATGCGCAGACGCCGGAACACCACGGCCATTACTGGGTCATGCGGCGCGACGAGACGCTGGCCGAAAAAAGCCCGGGCTTCGAAACCCAGATCGCCATCGTCGACATCGACTTCGACCCGGCCGCGGTCGAGACCCAGACCCTGAACATCGAACTGACCTGCACCAACCGCGACCTGCCCACGCTGCTCCCGTACGGCCAGCAGGGGGGCGACCTGTTCCTCGAAGGCGGCGCCGATGCGCGGGCCATCGGCTTCCTGCGCAAGCCCACTGCCTCGCTGCGTTTCGAGAGCGGCCGCGGCGCCCACTGGCGCCTGGTCTCGCACCTGTCGCTGAACCACCTGACGCTCACCGCGGGCGGCCTGGCCGCCTTCCGCGAAATGCTGGCCCTGTACGATTTGCCGCGTTCTGCATCGTCGCAACGCCAGATTGCCGGCATCGTGGCGATTTCCCACCAGGCCGCCAGCGCCTGGCTACCGGGCAATCCGTTCGCCTGCCTCGTGCGCGGCATCGAGGTGCGCCTGACCATCGACGAGGAAGCCTTCGTCGGCAGCGGCATCCACGTATTTGCCCACGTCGTCGAACGCTTCCTGGCGCTGTACGTGCATGCCAACAGCTTCACCCGCCTGGTCATCCTATCGCACAAAACCGGAGAAGAGTTACTGACATGCTTGCCAAGAAGCGGAGATTTGAGCCTGCTGTAATCGAGCTCCTGTTCAGGGAACCTTATCGCTTCGAATACTTCCAGGCCGTGCGCCTGCTGGAACTCTGGCTCGAGCGCCACGCCCCGGCACAGCAGGGCAGGCGGGCCGACCTGCTGCGCTTCCAGAACCCGACCTCGCTGGCGTTCCCGGCCAGCGAAGTGGCGTCCATCGACGTCGAGCCGCGCGGCCTCGCGCGCGACGCGCAGTCGCTCGGCGCGGCGCTGCAGGCGGCGACGCTGGAATACGTGCGCATCACGCCGGCCTTCATGGGCCTGCTGGGCTGCAACGGCGTGCTGCCGCTGCATTATACCGAACGCATCGCCGGCCACCACCAGCACCAGGGCGACGCGGGGCCGCGCGCCTTCCTCGATGCGTTCTCGCACCGCTCGCTGGCGCTGTTTCATGCGGCGTGGCGCAAGTACCGGCTGGCGCTGACGTACCGGCCCGGCGGCGCCGACGGCTTCCTGCCGCTGCTGCTGAGCCTAGCCGGGCTGGGACACCCTTCGCTGCGGCGACGCTTTACGGACGCAGCCGACGGCGCCCTGCTGGACGAGTCGATCGGCCACCTCGCCGCGGCCCTGCGCCACCGCCCCGTATCGGCGGCGCAGCTGGCGCGCGTGCTGGCGGCCTATTTCGGCCAGCACGTCGTCGCGGAGCAGTTCGTCGGCCACTGGTACGCGGTGCCGCCGGCGCGCCAGACCACGCTGAGCGGCGCCAACGCCGTGCTGGGCGCCGGGGCCATGGCCGGCGTGCGCGTGTGGCAGCGCGACCTGCGCCTGCGCCTCGTGGTCGGACCGCTCGACGGCATGCGCTTCGACGCCTTCCTGCCCGGCGGACTGGCGGCGCGCGCCCTGGCCAGCCTGCTCTCGCTGTTCACCGGCATCACGCTGGAATACGACGTCGAACTGGTGCTGCTGGGGAAGGCGGTGCGCGGCACGGTGCTGGCCGGCGGCCGCGACGGGCGCCTGGGATGGGACGCCTACCTGGTCACGCAGGCGCAGCAGGACGACCGCAGGGACGTCCGCTACACGCTTCACGCGGCCTGAATTTCCCCGCCCTCGGCCAGGTCGTCGAACAACCCGCGCCCGTCCCAGCGCGGACGCTCGGGCGCCACCCGCATCGGCACCGCCCTGGCGGCGCGCGCCGGATCGAGCTTGCGCAGCACGGCCGGGAAGGCGCGGCAATACGTCGAGGCGATGCCGGCCAGGTGCGCCAGCTGGCGGTATTCGACGACGCAGCCGGCCGGCACGGCGTCGAGCACCCGCAGCACGCGTTCGCGCCAGTCGTCCGGCCAGGGCGGCAGCAGCGGGCCGAGGTCGAGCACCACGTCGCCGCGCCGGATCGTGCCGCCGGCAACGACCCGCGCCAGCATGCCGCGCCGTCCTTGAACCGCGCGCGCCAGGCCGGGACGCTGCAGGTCGAGCCGTCCGCAGGCCTCGCACTGGAACATCAGGCGCAGCAGGACGTCCGGGCCGACCTGCAGGACGGTGCCGGAGCGCAGCCGCGCGGTGTCGACGTCGAGCCGCAGGTTCTCGCGCAGCACATGCGGCGGCAGGTCCAGGCCGCGATAGGCCGGACTGCCGGCCAGCAGCAGCTGGCGCGGCGACAGCGCATCGGCGTGCACGTCGCCGGCCAGGCCGGTCGCCGCGATCGCCAGGGCGCGCTCCACGTCCTGCGGCGGAGCGCCGTGCGCGGGCCGCAGCGCCAGCGCTTCGATATGTCCGATGTCCATATGGTCGTAGGTCTTGGGTATTAGGTCGCAGGTCGTAGGTCGTAGGTCGTAGGTCGCAAATCGTGCCGCCGGCATCGAAATCGTGGTGACAAGGTCTTGGGCCGGCAATCCATCGCAAAGTTCGAAGCCGCGCCTTGATCTCATCGGTTACGCGCAATCCCGGCTTCGCGCACATTGGACGAGTTTCCTGCCAAAACCACTTCGGGATGACACCATGAGATCACGTTCGACCACGGCACGGTACACGGTGCAGTACCTTGCAGCGTGGCTGGCCTGCCTGCTGCTGGCCGCCTGCGGCAAGTTCAAGGACGACGACACGCAGGCCGAACGCGCCCACGTCGCCATCGTATCCCAGGCGCCGGGCGTCACGCCGTTCATCCGCACGCTCGTCGTCGGCATGGAACGCTTCGAGGACCTCGCCAGCATCTCCTACACCATCGCCTCCAAGCCCGGCACCCGTTCCAGCCCGGTCGGCGTCACCTACGACAAATCCTGGCTCGACGGCCGGAACACCTATGCCGCCGCCGACAGGCGCCTCACGCTGCCCGTCTTCGGGCTGTACGCCAACTACCGCAACGCGGTCACGGTCACGGCCGTGTTCGCCGACGGCTCGCGCCACACCGAGCAGGTGGCCATGGAAACGCCGGCCCACACCGCGCCGGACGCCTTCTACGGCGCGCCGTCGGTGCGGGTCGCGCGCACCGCCAGCGCATTGCCGGGCCTCGACTTCATCGAGATCCACAACGGCGTCACCACGCCGGTCGTCATCGACAGCGACGGCAACCTGCGCTGGGTCGCCACCGGACTGGCCGATTCGATCACCACGCTGTTCGACGGTGACGCCTTCCTCGTCGGCGACCAGATGTCGCCCGTGCTGTACCGGATGCAGATGGACGGCCGCCTGGGCGCCGTCACGCTGGCCAGCCCCACGCTGACGAACTTCCACCACGACCTCGCCTTCGGCAAGGCCGGTCTGCTGGCCGAGATGGATGCGCGCGAAGGCGGCGTCGCGAACGTCCAATCCGTGCTGGTGGAACTGAGCCGCACCGGCCAGGTACTGCGGCAGTGGGACATGGCGCAGATCTTCCGCGACCACATGCGCGCCCAGGGCGACGACCCCGCGAACTTCGTGCGCGACGGCGCCGACTGGTTCCACATGAACTCGGCCATCTACAGCAGCGCGGACAACTCCCTGTACGTGTCCAGCCGCGAGAACTTCGTCGTCAAGCTGGACTACGACAGCGGGCGCATCAAATGGCTGCTCGGCGACACCACCAAGCACTGGTACGTCAACTACCCGTCGCTGCGCGCCCTGGCGCTGCGCCCGAGCGGCGGCCATCCCCCGGTCGGCCAGCATGCGCTGTCGCTCGACAAGGAAGGCCGGCTGCTGCTCTTCAACAACGGCGCCGCCAGCTTCAACCAGCCGGCGGGCACGCCGGCCGGCATCACGATCCCCTACAGCGCCCCGGTCAAGTATGCGATCGACGAGCAGGCCAGGACGGCAAAGGTGGCCTGGACCTACGAACACGACCGCAACATCGTCTCCGACATCTGCAGCAGCGCCTTCAATACCGGCAGCAGCGCCTACGAATCCGACGGCGGCGCCCAGCTGGTCACCTACTCGTCCGCCGAAGTGCGTACGCGGGCGCGCCTGATCGGCCTCGACCAGGCGGGCAACGTGGCGTTCGACTACGACTATCCGAGCGACGGCTGCTCGACCGCCTTCCTCGCCAAGCCGATCGGGTTCGCCGCGCTGACGTTCAAGTAGCGCCATCGTTGCCGGGGCCTGGAGGATCAGGCAAAATTCTTCCAGCATCCGGCAACGGCCGTGCGGTCCCGCGCCGGATACTGGGTGCTCCTTCAAACGCATCGACAGGAGCACACCATGAGCAAGATCACCATCGTCACCGGCGCCAGCCGCGGCCTGGGCCGCAACACCGCACTGCACATCGCCCGCCGCGGCGGCGACGTCATCGTCACCTATCAACAGCGCGCGCACGATGCCGACGCGGTGGTCGCGGAGATCCGCGCCATGGGCCGCAAGGCGCTGGCCCTGCGGCTGGACGCCGGCGACAGCGCGAGCTTCGCGCAATTCGCCGACGGCGTCCGCAGCGGCCTGCGCGCGACCTGGGAGCGCGACACCTTCGACCACCTCGTCAACAATGCCGGCCATGGCGACATGGCCATGATCG
>DAMAFT010000010.1:0-17436 GCA_031995805.1 Massilia sp. | reverse complement strand
GTTGATCCAAAGGCCGCGTTTGGACCGGAAGCGGGCATTCATTGCCCAACAGTTTACGACAGTTGTGTTCCAGGCGAGAACATGCGCTTGCTTCACCTATGCAAGCACGTTGTTGGCTCAGGCACCATCATATGCAATGCCTGTCCTTGTATTTGCAAGCCCCAATACAATAGTATCAGCATCGTTAACGGACGTGTCGAAAGCTCATCAGCACTCCCCAAAAATTACGCGTGATTCCAATAAGTAATTGGATTTTATAGAGTTTTGTTTCCGGCTCCGGGCACCACTGTTCATGCGGCTTCAAGCCGTAGTGAACGCTCCCGCTGCGTAGCTTAGTTCCGCAAAGATCATACAGGCATCACGCCTGCGCCCCGGATTTCCGCTGCTTTTTCGATCTCACGTTCGTCTTCCGGCCTGCCCGCGACTGGCTGAAAACTTCGTACCCGCTCGAAACCTGGGAAATAGCGCTCAATATAGTGGCTTGCGTGATTCGGCAATCCGCAAGCGCCGCCCCGGCATTGCTCCTGTGTTCTGCTTCCTGTCTTGAATTCATGGCATCCGGCCAATGGTAGCTCGGCTCAGATTCGGCGATCGGCCTGGCTGAGCATACATACCTTGCGTTCGATGACCTCACGAGAATACTTCGGTTGCTTTCTTCTGGCTCCGTTTTCTACAACAATAGAGCCTGCGCAAAATCCAAGCGAACTAAAAATCGTCAGACGAAGAACCTTACAATTCGACGAGGAACATTAGACTGTGAAACACAAGTCTTTGTAGTTTAAGGGGTTTTCGGAGTTGGCACATCTTTTGCTAATCGCTGAACATACCCTTCCTTCAAGGTTTGAACATGATTTCCAAGTTTGCCGTCCTCGCAAGCTGCGCCTTGCTTTCATTCAGCGCTTCGGCCAACGTCCTGTATACATGGGTGGAGACGGATGCTTCCGCCGGCAAGTCGCCAAGCAACGCAAAATTCAGCCTTGTTTTCAGCGATGCCGCAGTTACCAAAGGGTATGCAAGTTTCTTTTTCAATGAATTTTATGATGCCGCACCGGGAGCAGATTTGGCCGAATTACATTTCACGCTCGGCTCCTTGATTTCCACCGATTTTTTAAGCGCAAGCAAATTTTATCCGTCAACGGGCTCCAGGTATATGTTTAGCGGGAACTTCCAGTTTGTAGACGGCGGGCTACTAACCGGTCAGATGCGCTTTAATAATGGCGATACCGAGTTTGAAATATCGAGCGTTGGAACCGTCTTCACATTTGATCGTATTGCCGCGGATGCGCCCATCGACGCTTATTGTCAGCCCTGGAGCCAGCACTGTGGCGGCGCAACAGGATATTTCGAAGAATCCACGCGATCCGAGGTGCCGGAACCCGGTAGCATCGCGCTATTCCTGATTGGCATGCTGGCGGCTACGGGCATATATCGAAAGAGGCGGACTTGATTTCTGTCCCGAGCGCATTCCCTAGGCATGATAGCGAAGGGTAGACGCTGTTCATATATATTCGCAAGGCGGGTCCATCTCCCCGTAGCAGGTCGACGATGTTGCGAATCGATCACAATCTGGCCAATAACGCACTTTCATGGCTGCCTGGCTTCTGCAACCCTGAATGCGGAGATGGCGCACTCCAATCAGGACGGTCAATTCAGCAGATGTCATCGGCGCGACTTGCTCGATGGAAAAAATCCGCACTAGAGAATAAGCCGGCAGAGACACGGTATTTTCAGAGGCTGTCGGATGTCCAAAAACTCGTGACGATTTACGGGGCATTTTTTATGCGACAACACGGCCAAGGCGCCACCGCACGCCAAGGGTTAGCATGCCGGCCGCCAGCAATATCAACGGCGCAGGCTCCGGCACGGGACTGCTTACCTGGACCGAGAACGAACTTACGTCGCCGGACATCGGGAACGCAAACGTGTACTCATCGTTGCTGTAGTACGCCGTGATGCCCAGGTAGCCGTCCGTACTGCCGCCGCTTGCGAAGCTGCCAGGGGTCAAGGCGCCTCCCGGCCCCATGCTGCCCGCCGGGCCGCGCAAGGCCTGCTCGAAGTCGAAGGAATAGCCGTAGCTTCCGGGATTCGGCACGATCCAGATGTCATGCCAGTAGCTGTCGCCCCCGATGGACAATGGCGTGTACAGGCTGGCGGTGGACCATCCCTTGCCCGCGTAATGGTAGTTCAGCGCGCCCATGCGAAAGTCGATCACGACGTCGGCGTCGTACCGGGACACGCTGTCGTCGCGGCCGGGCAAGGGACCGGTCCAGTCGAAGGTGGAAGTCAGCGTCAATGCGTAAGGCAGCTCGTACTCGTCCGGAAAGTCTTCCTGTCCGAGCGCATGGAGCACGGAAGGATGGACGGAAGCGATACCGGTCGAATGCGTCACGACGGTGACCGGTTCGGCGGCTACCGCCAGGGGCAAGGCCAACAACGTCAGTAACAGCGGGCAACTGTGTTCGATCAGGCTGGACATACGACCTCCGGGCGGCATGGGCGCACATCCGGGAGTATTCGGGAGAACCGGCCTCGACGGCGCACGGCATCGCGATGGCGTTGTCCATATGCGACTCGGCAGTGCCGCCTGTTTCCTGACACGTGCGAGGCATCATGCCGGCCGCATGACTGTCGATAATGTTTACACTGCCCAAAGGCAACATATCTTCCAGACATATTTTACAAATGATTTCAACCACTTAAATTATTTTCAGCAAGCTGGCCCGCTTTATGCTCCAGGAATGGTTCCTAACCGAATTGCTGGAGAACACCATGCGCAACCGACTGCTGTCCGCCCTCGCCCTGCTGCTTTGCACCCACGCCGCCAGCCAGGCAAGCGTCGTCTACCAATGGACAGCCGTGGGCCAGGCACTGCCGCACGACATTACGCTGAGCCTGGAATTCAGCGATGCTGCGGTGGCCAGCGGCACCGCCAGTTTCCACCTGAAGGCATACGACTACGCGGCTTCGTACCCGAACAGCCCGCTGCTGTCGCTGTCCTACTCGGTGCCCGGCGTGATGCCGATGCAGTACAGCCCGGTCAGCGAGAAATTCAACGGCGGCCTGGGCCGCCTCGACATCGACGTCAGCTTCACGGCCGACGGCTACCTGATGGGCTGGATCCGGGCCAACGACGCCAACAGCGACTTCGAGATGCGTTCCACCGGCACGCTGATGACCGTGCTCGGCGCGCACAGCGACCAGGGCATGGGCGGCGCCGGCTGCAGCTTCGGCAGCAACTGCAGCGGCGCCACCGGCTACCTGCAGCGGGTGGCGCTCGCGCAGCAGGCGGGCGGGCGCGAAGCGGCCGTGCCCGAGCCGGGCACGCTGGGCCTGCTGGCCGCGGGCGCCGCCGCCATTGCCGCGCTGCGCCGCAGGAAAGTGCGCGGACTCGCATGAACCCAGCCGTTCTGCCCTATACTTCACGACGGAACCGCTGAGCGCCACGGGCGCGCAGTGGGACGTCTTGCAAGGGAGGGATAGCCATGAATATTTCTTTTCCGCTCGGCTCGGCCTACGAACCCAGGGCCACGAGCGTTGCCTTTCCCGCCGTGGTGGATGGCCGCGCGCGCCGTTGCCTGGTGACGGAAGAGGCGCTGATGGACCACTTCGGCGCCGTCTCCCCCGAGCCCGAGACCTTGCGCTCGGCGTTCGAGAACAACCGCGACGAAATCCAGGAAGTGGCCGAATACCGCTTCCGCACCGGAGCCGCCGGCGACGTCCTGCTGCGTACCCAGGATTTCTAGGGTCGACGCGACTCAGGCTGCGGCGCGCGCGGCAGCCACGTTGCGCGCGTCGACGACGCGGTTGCGGCCGGCCTGCTTGGCCGCGTATAGCGCCGCGTCCGCCCGCTCCAGCAGGCCAGCGATCGTCTCGCCCGCGGCCAGCGTCGCCACGCCCACGCTGACCGTGTAGTGCACCAGGCCGTGGCCGGTGCAGCGCACGGCCGACTGTTCCAGCGTGGCGCGCAAGCGCTCGGCGGCCAGCAATGCATGCTCGGCGCCCGTCTGCGGCAGCAGTACGGCGAACTCTTCGCCGCCCAGACGCGCGCAGGCGTCGATGCCGCGGATCACGGTGCCGGCGCGCAGCACCAGGTCGGCCAGCACCCGGTCGCCGACGGCATGGCCATAGCTATCGTTGACGGACTTGAAATGGTCGACGTCGAAGACCACCAGCGACAGCGGGCCGCCGCTGCGCGCGATGCGCTCGCGTTCGCGCTCGGCCAGGCCGAAGAAGGCGCGGCGCGACCAGGCGCCGGTCAGGTAGTCGTGCTCGGCCGCATACGTCGTGCGCGCGATGATGTCGGCATTGGCCATCATGACGGCGCCCAGCGTCAGCGTCGGCAGCGCCAGCGTGCCGAGCGCAAAGAAGGCCAGGTTGATGGCCGACATGTCGAACATCGTGACGGCGGCGTCCCAGCTGGCGGCATACAGGACGAAGCGCACGCCGTAGCCGAACGCCTCGATCGCCGCGGCCCAGAAGGCGAAGCGGGCGGCATAGCGGGCGCCGCCGGGATTCGCCGCGCGGCGCAGGCCCCAGGCCATTGCGGCATTCACGGTCCCGTGGAACACCGAGGTCAGCGCGATCCGCAGCGCCATCGCGTCGACGACGTAGTGGAACACGGCCAGCGCCACCGTCGACACCAGGGCCAGCGCCGCCAGTCGGCGAACGGGCGGACGCCGGCCCAGGTGGTGCTCGAAACCGGCATACATCGTCATCGGTGCGCACAACAGCAGCAGGTTGGCGACGTCGAACGACAGCACGTCCGGGATATGGCCGCGCGCGGCGAACAGCGGCAGCGCGGCCACCGCCAGCAGGTTGGCGAGCGACCACGCGCGCATGCCGGCCACCGCATGGCGCGCCAGCGAGCGCAGCACCATCAGCATCACCACGGACAGCGCGATGGTCACGAAAAGAAGGATCAGGACAGTCAAATCGGATCGGGAACGATGCGACGGCCGGACGATCCGGCCACCGCGAAGACAACGCACGTTCTTGCGTTAGGGAAACTCAAGCGTCCTATAGTAGCAAAATCTCGCCATTTATCACATGGCCGGCAACATTTTTACACTTCCTAACGGGCGGCTCGCCTCCACGGTTTGCGGTACGATCCGGCCATGTGTGGACGATTTGACCAGAACCAGACCGCGCGCCACTATGCCCGCCTGTTCGGCTGGGCCGATGCCGCCTTCGACAGCGAATCGGCGCCGACCACGAATGCGGCGCCCGGCACGTATCGTCCCGTCATGCACCTGCAGGACGGCGCGCCGCGCGTGGACGACGTGTTCTGGGGCTATCGCGCCAAATGGGCAGAAGGCAAGATACCGATCGCCATCAACGCGCGCCTGGAAAAGCTGTCGAACCGCTACTGGTCGCGCCTGGCGAAGACCGGGCGCGGCATCGTCGCGGCCGACG
Source organism: Massilia sp. (assembly GCA_031995805.1). Classification (GTDB taxonomy): domain Bacteria; phylum Pseudomonadota; class Gammaproteobacteria; order Burkholderiales; family Burkholderiaceae_D; genus Telluria. The sequence continues at coordinate 12,024 of DAMAFT010000010.1, read as the reverse complement.
GCTGGTACGAATGGACCGGAGAAAAAGGCCACAAGCAACCGTGGCACATTCATCGCAAGGACCGCGGCCCGCTGTTCATGCTGGTGCTGGCCAACTTCGGCCCCTTCGTCGAACACCGCGCCGAGGCCGGCTTCGTCATCGTGACCGACGACGCGTCCGGCGGCATGCTCGACATCCACGACCGCCGGCCCGTCGTGCTCGACGCCGAGGATGCGCAACTGTGGCTCGACCCGTCCCTGGCGCCCGAGCAGGCGATCGAACTGGCGCGCCGCACCGCCCTGCCCGCCGATGCCTTCGACTGGTACAAGGTCGGCACGGCCGTCAACCGCGCCGGCGCGCACGGGCCGCAGATCGCCATGCCGCTGGTCGAGGACTGACGCGGCGCAAACACGACACGGCCCGCATGCCGGAAAGGCGATGCGGGCCGTGCTGCCTGCCGCAGCGGCCGGAAACGGCCGCGGCGTGGGGAGGGAGGGCGATCTCAGTGCTGGTAGGCGCCGATGTCGTAGCCGGTGGAGGCGTTGCGGGCCTTGCCGTCCAGGTCGGTTGGATAGGCATTGGTCGCGATGCCGCGGCCGATAGCCGGCGAGCTGCTGCTCAGGTGGAAGTTCGGCGACGCGGCGGTGCGCGCGTAGCCGGCGAACAGCGGATCCGAGCTGACCGTGCCGCTATCCTTCAGGCCATTACGCAGCGAGAAATTGTACGAGGTGTTCTTGAACACCAGGTTGTTCTTGTACTGGTTGGCCTTGCCGGTCGTGCCTTGCTCCGAGATACCGTACTTGTTGTCGTACACGATATTGTTCGCAACGAAGACATTGTTCGCGCCGGCGCTGGTGTAATAAAAGTCGCCGCCGCCGATGACCATGCCGAAGTTCGATGCCGCCGCCGTGTTGTTGGTGATGATCACATTGGTCGCGTCGTGCCACAGGTGGATCGCCACCGCGCCGACACGGTAGACCAGGTTGTTCTTGATCGTGCCCGAGGTACTGAAATAAATCCCCTGGACATAGGTGCAGCCGGCCGGGCCGATGTCGTTGACGACGTTGCCGACCACGTCGGTCTTGACGCCGTGGTAGTAGCTGTCCACGCCGATCGCCGAACCGCCGGCGCTGGTGCAGGCGACGCTCCGGGCCAGGTGGTGGATGTGGTTGTCCGCGATCATGCCGTAGGAACCGCCGGTATAGATGCCGTGGGTCCACTTGGTGCCGCTGCCCGAGGTGCTGCCGTCGATGTCGAAGCCGACGATGCTGACGTAGTTGCCGCGGTTATCCCAGGCATTGTTGTTGCTCGAGCTCGACGGCGGCACGATCTTCGCGCCCCACTTGGTGGTCGAGACCCAGTAGATGCGGGCGGCGGCGGTGCCGTTGGCGGTGGTCTTGATGCCGCCGGCGTACGTACCCGGCGCGACCCAGACGGTGGTGCCGGCCTTGGTGGCGACCTTGGCGGCCTGGGCCAGCGTCTTGAACGGGGCGGCCTTGGTGCCGGCCGCGGTGTCCTTGCCGTTCGGCGACACGTAATAGTTATAGGTGGTGGCCGGGGTGGTGAGTGCGGCGCCGGTGTCGGCCGGGCTGGCGGTGCCCAGCAGCGCGGCTTGGGCGTCCGGCGCCGTGGCGGCTTGCGTGGTGCTGTAGCCGGCCAGTTCGAAGCCTGCGCTGGCCTGGGTCGCCTGGATCGCCTGGGCGGTAGCGCTGCCGCAGAGGCCGAGCAGGACGGCGGCGCTGCACGACAGCAGGGCGTTGATACGGATGGTGGTGGCGGTGCAGTGGGTCAGTCTTTGCATCTGGATTTTCCTTGCATCAAAAAGTGAATGTAACCCTTTGACGCAAGGAAACTGTCTAAGTTCAACTTATTTGAAGAATTTTTTCTAAAGAAATTGAACAAATTGGATAAATCGCATTTAACATCAATCGCTTGAGACGGAAAGAATGCAAGATTTCCTGGCGAAACAATATTTCATGCGTCGAAAAATGTCACATTCAACAAGGTGGCGACCAGCCCGTGGGTCGCAGATCAGCTAATCCATATGGCGTCATGACCTGCATCGACTCCGGTGTCGCAACCAAGCGCGGCGATCAAGGTCATACGAGACCGAGACACCACGAAAGGACAGGGCAATGGGCGACTACCTGAGGATCCAAGAAATGTTGAAGGAAGGCGAAGCGTATGCCGGTCTGATTCTCGGCAAGAATGGCGAGCCGGACTACCACCTCGTGCTGCTGGCCGACGCAGCGTCCGACGTCAGCTGGCCCGTGGCCGGCGATTGGGCGGCCACGCAGCAGGGCGAGCTACCCACACGACGCGAACTGGCCCTGCTGTTCGCCAACCTGCGCGAGTCCTTCGATCGTGTCTGGTACTGGTCCTGCGAACAGCACGACACCCGGCCGCAACTGGTCTGGGGGCAGAACTTCGCCAGCGGCATCCAGACGGTCTACGGGCGGCCCTTCCGCGGGCATGCGCGCGCAGTCAGGCGCGTCGGCGCCGGCTGAGCGCACCGGTGCCGGGGGCCGGCCGCGTCGCTTCATGCGGTCGCGGCCGCCCGAAGGCTGTCGCAAAAAACACATGGCCACGCGACATCGATATCCGCCTTACAATGCACGGAGATCCTATTCCTGTCTCCGATGAATCTGTTCAGCATCCTGATCGCCGACGAAGCACCGGCCGACCCGTCGGCACTGCCGCCCCCCATCGCACGCAACATCGCCTCGTTCCGCGAGCATCACCCCGGCTTGCCGCACCGCTTGTACGACCAAGCCGCGATCCGCGACTTCCTGCGCACGCACATGGAAGCCGACGTCGCCTGGGCCTACGAACACCTGCTGCCCTACGCCTACCGGGCCGACCTGGCTCGCCTGTGCCTGCTGCACGAATTCGGTGGCCTGTATGCGGACCTGTCCGTATTCTTCCATGCGGCGCTGCCGGTCGCGTCGGGCAAGATGATCGTGTTCCGCGACCGCGCCCACGTCGCTCCCTGGATTGTCAGCAATACCATCCTCGGCGCCCCGGCGCGCGCGCCGGCGCTGGAAGCGGCGATCCGCATGATCGTCGCGCACTGCCGCACGCGCTATCGCGGCGCCTCCTCGCTGTGCCCGACGGGCCCGGTACTGCTGGGCAAGGCCATCGCCCTCCATTGCGAGCCGCAGCAACTCCACCTGGGCGAGGTCGCCAACGCCGCCCAGAGCGATACGCACGAAGCCCTCGTCTTCATCGACACCACCGACCGCCGCATGATCGGCTACCGTACCAAGGGGGCCGCCGGCCTGGCCGGACTGGGCCTGGCCCACGGCGTCAACAACTACAACGACTTCTATTATGCGCACCTGACCTACGCGTCCGACTACCCGGTGCTGATGCGGCCCGACTACCTGCTGCGCCACGGCCGCGGCACCGGCAGCGCCGACGGGGCGCACCTGGCGTGGCACGCGCCCGCGGGCGCGCCGGACAGCGACGACAGGCACACCGTCCTGCTGTGCCGCCTGCCCTTCCCGTTCGCCGCCGGGCGCTACCGCATCGTGCTGGAACTGGGCGACGCCCCGGCCGGGCACGAGGTCGCGCTGGTCGCCGCGAGCGCGGCCGGCGCGCCGCTGGCACGTGCCGAGCGGCGCTTCGCCGGGGCGGGCCCGGCCACGCTGGCGCTCCCCCTGGACGTGCCCGCCAGCCGCAACGACATCGTCGTTGGTATACTGGCCGCGCCCGGCGCGCGCCTGCGGATCGCCGGGCTGCGCATCGAGCGCCCGCCACATGAACAAGCGATATGATCAAGTACATTTCCTACGGCGACACCACCGGCTACGGGCTGTCCGGACTGGCCTACCTGCGCGGCCTGCTGAACCAGGGCTTCGACGTCCAGTGGCAGCCCGTGTTCTGGGGGGCGCAGGGACTGCAGACCTGGACGCCGGACATGCCGGCCCAGTTGCTCGAGGCCGTGCGCACGGCCGGCGAGGATCCGTCGCTGCGCGATCTCCCCGCCATCCTCGCGCGCACGGCGGCGCCGCGCGCGTACGGCATCGTGGTGGCGCACCTGGTACCGGAATACCTGTCCGCCTGCCTCGAGCCGGGCAAGCGCAACTTCGCCTATTGCACGTGGGAATCCGACCGCATCCCGGCGCACTGGCCGGCCATCCTGAACCGCTTCGACGGCGTGCTGGTGCCGTCGACCTTCAACGCCGACGTGTTCCGCGCCGGCGGCGTGACGGTCCCGGTGCACGTGGTGCCGCACATCCGCCGCCATGCGCACGACGATGTCACGCCGGAGCAGCGCAGCGCCCTGCGCCGCCAGCTCGGCGTCGCCGACGACGCCCACGTGTTCTACACCATCGGGGCGTGGATGCTGCGCAAGGACCTGCCGCGCCTGGCCGAGGCCTTCCTCGACGAGTTCGGCGCCGACGAACCGGTCGCGCTGGTCGTCAAGACCTCGACCAAGCCTGTCCACTTCCCAGTGCCGCACGAGCGCGGCAAGACCTCGCTCGCGCTGATGCAGGAAACGCTGCGCGCGTGGGCTGCGCGCAATGGCCGCACGCGCCTGCCCACGGTCGCCGTGCTGGCCGCCGACGGCATCGGCGGCGGCTGGATCGATTGCCTGCACCAGGTCGGCGATACCTATGTCTCGCTGGTGCGCGCCGAGGGCTGGGGCATGGGCGCGTTCGACGCCGCCGCGCTGGGCCGCCCGGTACTGATGACTGGCTGGAGCGGACACCTGGACTTCCTCGGGCGCGACCATCCGGGCCTGATCGGCGGGAGGCTCGAGCCGATCGACTGGCCCAACACTTCCTACGGGCCGGACCACCGCTGGGCCGTGGCCGACGTCGCCGACGCGCGCGCCAAGATGCGCTACCGCTTCGTGCACCGCGACCGGCCGGACGCGCATGCGCGCCGCCTGTCCGAAACCATCGCCAACCGCTATGCCGAAGGGGCCGTCATGCGCCTGTTCCGGCAGGCGCTCGGCGCCTGAGGAACCGCATGATCCCGCGTATCTTCCACTTCGTCTTCGGCCTGCGCCCGCAGACCGAGCCTTTCCACCTGGCCCACTACCTGTGCCTGGAATCGTGCCGCCGCGTCAACGCGCCGGACGCGATCTGGTTTCACTACGACAACGAACCGTGGGGCCCGCTATGGGACCGCATCAAGCCGCATCTGGTGCTGCGCAAGGTCCGGCGCGAGGCCGTCCCGCAGGCCGCCTACCAGGCGTCGAGCGAGGGACAGTTCATCGCCGCCGCCGGCCTGGGCTACGCGCACGAGGCCGACTTCATCCGCCTGAAGGTCCTGCGCGAGCACGGCGGCGTGTATGCGGACATGGACACCCTGTTCGTGGCCGCCCTGCCCGACCACCTGTACGACTACGATTGCGTGCTCGGCGACGAAGGCGCCCTGCCCGACGCGCGCGGCGTGCTGCGTCCGTCGCTGTGCAATGCACTGATCATGGCCGCGCCGGACGCGCCCTTCGTCACGCGCTGGCTCGAGGATTCGTACGCTGCCTTCGACGGCAAGTGGACCAGTCATTCCTGCCAGCTCGCCGCGCGCCTGTGGGAAGCGCACCCCGACCAGGTGCACGTGGTGCCGCGCCAGTACTTCTACCGCCATCCCTGGACCCCCGCCGGCATGCAGACGCTGTTCGAGCGGCTCGACCCGGACGTGCGCGACACCTTCAGCCTGCACCTGTGCAGCCACCTGTGGTGGGATGCCGGCTATACCGAGTTCACCCGCTTCCACGCCGGCCTGCTGACCGAGGACTACGTGCGCGCCGGGGCTACCACCTACGCGCTGCTGGCGCGCCCGTTCCTGCCATGACGGCGCTGGAGGACTTCCTGCCGCGCCCCGGCCGCGGCGCGGCCTTCAAGTTGGGCCAGGACGGCGCGCTGGCGCTGCAGGGCGTGCTGGAACTGGCGGCGGCGCCGCCGGCGCGCCCGCTGGTGTCCTGCCTGATGGTCACGCGCGGGCGGCTGTTCCCGGGGCGCTTCGCGGTCGACTGCTTCCGCGCCCAGACCTGGGACGTGCGCGAACTGCTGCTGGTGTGCGACGCCCCCGGCAGCGAGATCGAGCGCTACTGCACCGCGCTGGGCGACGCGCGCATCCGCATCGTCTTCCCGGCGGCAGGCGCCGCGCCCGCCAGCCTGGGCGCGCTGCGCAACCTGGCGCTGCGCCACGCGCGCGGCGACTGGATCTGCCAGTGGGACGACGACGACCTGTACCACCCGGACCGCCTCGGCCTGTCGCTGCGCGTGGCGCTGGCGCTGCAGGCCGATGCCCTGTTCCTGTCGCGCTGGATGCTGTGGTCGCCGGCCGCGCGCCGCCTCGGCGTGTCCGGGGCGCGCGAATGGGAAGGCTCGATGGTGGCGCGGCGCGCCGCCGTGCCGGACTATCCGGCGCTGGCGCGCGGCGAGGATACCGTGGTGATGCACGCGATGCTGGCGCGCGGCCGTATCGCCCTGCTCGACGCGCCCTGGCTCTACACCTATGTGCAGACCGGCACGAACACCTGGTCGGCGCAGCACTTCGAGGCGATCTGGCAGGCCGCCAGCCTGGTCGAGCCGCCGGAACGCTACGCGGCGGCGCTGGCGCTGCTGGCGCAGGCCGGGCCGCATGCCGAGTACGCGAGCGCGGCATCGGCGGCGGCGGCGCAGCCCGCCGCGCGCTAGCGGCTCGACTCGGCCTTGGCGTCGCCGGCGTAGTCGACCCCGCGCGCGCGCATGAACGCCAGGCGTTGCGCATGCATGCCGTCGTTCGGATCGAGCGCCACGCACACGGTGGCGGCGCCGGTGCAGGCGTGCGGCTCGGCGCGCAACTGCTCGAACACGAGCCGGTCCTCGCCGTCGCCGCCGGCGAAGGCGGCGCAGGACCACAGGTGCACCAGGGGCAGCAGTTGCAGCTTGTCGATCGCCAGCCCGCTCGGGCGCACGAAGCCGCCGAAGCGCTCCGCGTAGATCCCGCGCCCCACGCCCACGCTCTCGATCTCGTCCACGCACAGCTCGCGTCCGCTATTGCCGTCGGCGTAGACCGAATACGAGAACGCCCACTTCCTGCCAGCGATGGCGCGCAGCACGGCGGCGCAATGGTCTTCCTTGAGCCAGTCGTCGTCGTCCAGGTAGACGACCACGCGGCTGTCGGCCAGCAGCGTCAGCGCCGAGCGCAGCGCGCCGCCGTAGAACGAGGTGTGCGGGCCGCCGTGGCGGCGCGAGGTCGAGTAGCCCATGTCGACGAGGCTGAGCGTCACGTGCGCCGGGCATTGCGCCGCCAGTTCGGCCAGCAGCGCATCGCGGCGCCCGTGCGGGTCGACGTCGACGCCCACCAGGACCTGGATGCGGCCGTCCAGGCGCTGCGCAAACACCGAGCGCACGGCGCGCAGCAGGGACAGGCGGCAGGTGGTGGCGATCACCACCGCGACGGCGTGGCGGGCAGCGCTCATGGCGCCAGCGCGAACGGATAGCCGGCGCCCACCGGCACGCCGGCCGGCGCCCATCCGGCCGCAGTGGCGTCGAGGATGCGCCGGCGCACCTGCGCCGCGCCCTGGGCGCCGGGGGCATGGTGGGTCGGATCGCGTTGTGGCGCATGGGTCGAATGCAGGGCGACGTCGTTGTAGAACAACGGCACCGTGGTCGTGTAGCAGGCGGTGCGGCGGTACAGCAGGTGGTCGGCCACCAGCTTGCCGGGCGCATGCACGCCGGCCACGTCGAGGCGCACGCCGTCCGGGCAGTAGCGCGCCAGCAGCGCCTCGATGGCGGCGCGTCGCACGACCCAGGCGCCGGCCGACCAGCACACCGGCTCCCATTCATACCACAGGGTGCCGTGGCGCAGGTACAGCTCGCCCAGCTCCAGCACGACCGCCGCGTTGCTGGTTTGCAGTTGCAGGATTTCCCAGTCGGGCGGCGCCGACGCCAGCAGCGCGGCGCCGTCGAACACGTGGTGGGCGCGCACGTCGTCTTCCATGATGACGGCGGCCGCCGCGCCGGCATGCAGTGCGGCCCCGGCGGCGCGCAGGTGCGAGGAAAAGATCGCCAGCTCGGCCAGGGAATTGGAAAACGGTTCGCGCAGCGCGACCGGTGGCAGCGTGTCGGGCGTCACCGCCTCCACGCGCGCATGCGCCACGCCGGCGCGGGCGAACGCGCCCGCCGTCTGTGCACGGCGGGCGTCGTCCTGGGCACGGGTGATCCAGAAATGGGGGAGTCCTCGAAGCATGGCTGCAGTCTACATGAGAAGGACGCGGGCCGGCGGCGCGCCGGCCCGCGGGACGCCGCGCCGCGGCGCGCTTCAGAACACGGCGCGCACGCCGGCGTTGCCGCCGACCGTGTAGTAGTTGCTGCGCGCTTCGCCGGTCACGCCGAAGTACAGGTAGGCGCCCTTGCGCAACTGCAGCGTGCCGGTGGCGCCGCCCTGCACGAAGGCGCGGCCGGTGTCCGGGGCGCCGATCGCAAAGCCGGTGCCGGCCAGCGTCGCGTGCTGCTGCAGGCGCGCCAGGCCGCCCGCATCGACGCCGGCGCCCAGGTTGAAGCGGTAGGTCGAGGCCTGCAGCGGGTCGAGGTTGCGCGAGGCGCCCGCCAGGCCGGCCACCACGCGGGTGCCGGTGGCCGACCAGCCGTCCAGCGCCAGCGCGGCCACCGACGACGACGCTTCGGCGACACCGTCGCGCTCGACCTTCTGCACCGTCACGCGGGCGAACGGCTCGAACGATGCGCCGTCGACCTTGCCCGGCATGCGCACGCCCACGCCCAGCAGCGCGCTGTTGCCGTCGGCGCGCGCGCCCAGGCCGGTCATCGGCGCGAACGGGTCGGCGCGATGGCTCTCGCTGCGGTCGCGGCCATAGCTGGCCAGGCCGTCGACCACCAGCCCGTTCGCACCGGCCTCGCCGTACACGAAGACCTTGTTCTGGCGCAGCTTGCCGCTGCCGCCCTCGGCATCGACGCTGGTGCCGGCATGGCTGAAACCGAAGCCGGCGCGCAGGTCGCGGCCGCGCAGCACGTCCAGGCCGGCGCTGACCTGCACGCGGTCGGCGTCGAAGCCGGACGCGGCATCGTCGCCGCTCCACTTGGCGCGGCCGGCGCCGATGTCCAGCCACAGCGCGCGGCCGTCGGTGGCCGCCGCATGCTTGAGGACCGTGCGCTGCAGTTCCCAGCCGGCCTGCGGCAGGGCTGCCGCCAGGGCGCCATGCACTTCGCCGGACAGGCCCTGCACCACGTCGCCCACCCGCTGCGCGCTGCTCGAGGCGGCGCCGTACAGCAGGCGGGTCTGGGCGGTGCTGCCCTTGCCGGCCTGGTCGAGGTCGGCGATGCGGTCGAGCGCGCCCGCCGCGGCGCGGGCATTCGCATTGCCGTCCTTGAACCAGGTGGCGTAGGAAGCCGGCAGCACCTTCAGTTCGATGCTGTTGTTGCCGCCGTAGTTGTAGAACGCCGCGAAACGCGTGTTGGACGCCATGCCCTCCGGCTGGGCGAGCGTGTCGAAGCGACCCTGGATGCCGCCGTCGGCCGTCACGATGCGGTAGGTCTGGCCCAGTTCCGGCACCAGCGGCTTGCTGCCGTAGCCGGCTTCGCCGGCCGAGTACAGGTCCTTCAACGCCGGCGCCAGCGTGCTGCCCGGCTGGATCGTGAACTGCTTGCCGCCGACCACGTGCAGGTAGGAGTAGTAGCCCGCCGCGCCGACCGGCGTGGCGGCCGAGGCCTGCGTGGTGCCGCCGATGTCTTCCTTGAAGGTGCTGCCCGCCGCCATCGTGATGTTCGAGTCGGCCGTCAGCATGCCCGGCGAATTGCCCGGCGACAGGGTACCCTGCACCAGCACGTCGCCCTGGATCGCGCCGGCGCCGCCCAGCGTGGCGCCGTGGGCCACCGTCACCTTGCTGGCGAAGGCCCCGTTGGCGAGCAGCTTGCCCTCCATCACGCAGGTGGCGTCGATGCGCGCCGCGCCGGTCACGTTCAGCGTGCCCAGGCCCGTCTTGGTGAAGCAGCCGTCGCCCGCGCCGGTCGAGATCATGTCGCCGGACAGCGTGGTCGTCGTGCCCGCCTCGGTATTGATGGCGGTCGAGCGGCCCATGCGGATGTCCTGGCCGGTCGCGATATCCACGGTCGCGTAGATCGTGCCGGAATTGAAGGTCATCACGTCGCCCCAGCCCAGGCCGTAGGCGTTGGTGACCTTGACCAGGCCGGAATTGATCGTCAGGCCGCCGGTCCAGCCGTCGCCGCGCTGGTTGGCCGTGCCCTTGCCGCCGGCGTTGTCGCCGTTCAGCACCAGGGTACCCGCCCCGTCCTTGACGATGCGGCCGTCGCCCGTGATGTTGCCGTCCAGGGTGACCACGCTGTCGGCGCCCAGCGTATCGACCACGCCGTTCTTCGCCGTGACCTCGATCGCGCGGCCGGACGTCATGGTGCCGGTGGTCTGCAGCGTGCCGCCGTCGATGGTCAGCTTGTTGCCGGTCGCGCCCAGGTTGGCGTCGCCGTCGATGCGCAGCAGGCCGCCGCTGCCGACGGTCGTGCCGCCGGTATAGGTATTGGCCCCGGTCAGCGCGACCGTGCCGGCGCTCACCTGCAGGCCGCCGCCCTGCGCCAGCGTGCCGCGCAGGACCAGCGTGCCGGTGCCCTGCTTGACCAGCGCGCCGCTGCCGGTCACGTCGCCGTTCTCGGTGGTGGTGGTGCCGGCGTCGACGTCCACCATGCCGCGCCCGCTCAAGGCCAGGCCGCGGCCGTGGGTCAGGTCGGCGCTGGTCTGCCAGGTGCCGTCGGCCAGGTGCAGCGCATCGGCGCCGGCGCCGAGGTTGGCGTCGGCGACGGTCTGCAGCGTACCGCCGCTGACGACGGTCGCGCCGATATAGGTATTGCTGCCGGCGAGCGACAACTTGCCGCCCGTGACATTCAGGCCGCCGCTACCGGCGATGGTGCCGCCGAACTTGCCGGCCGCCTGCGCGACCGTCAGGTCGTTGGCGCCCAGCAGGACGGTGCCGGCGCCAGTCAGGCCCTTGATGGTCACGTCCCGCGCCGCGCCGGCGACGTCGAAGGTGCCGGCGACGTCGACGGCGCTCGAGGCCGCGACGCTGCCGTCGCCCGCCAGCGCCAGCGTGGCGCCCCGGGCCACGCTGGTGGCGCCGGTATAGGCGTTGGCGGCGCCCAGCGTGGCCTTGCCGCCCGCGACGGCCAGGCCGCCGCTGCCGGCCACGGTGCCCGCATAGGCGCCGCTCGCCTGGGTCAGCGTCAGCGTCTTGCCGCCCAGGGCCACGCTGCCGGCGCCCGTCAGGCTCTTGATCGACGCGCCGTTCGCGCTGGCCGAAATGTCCAGCCTGCCGTCGCCGCCGACGCCGCTCGACTGCACGATGCTGCCGGCGCCGGACAGGGCCAGCGTCGCATTCCTGGCGATGGTCGTGGCGCCCGTATAGGTATTCGCGCCCGTCAGCGTCTCGGTGCCGCCCGCCACGGCCAGCGCGCCGCTGCCGGCGATGGCGCCGGAGAACGTGTCGCCGGCGGCGGACAGGGTCAGTCCCTCGCTGCCCAGCGCCACCGCGCCGGCGCCGGCCAGCGACTTGATCGTCGCGCCGCTGGTGGCCGAGACGTCCAGTTTGCCGTTCGCGACGACCCTGGACGAGGTCTCGATGGCGCCCTTGCCTTGCAGCGCGAGGCTTGCGCCGGCGCCGATGGTGGTGGCGCCCGTATAGGCTTGCGCCGCGGCCAGGGTCTGGGTGCCGGCGCTCAGCGCCAGTCCGCCCGAACCGGCGATGCGGCCGGAGAAGGTGTCGCCCGCGTTGGCCAGGGTCAGCGTCTCGGCGCCCAGCACCACGTTGCCGGCGCCGGCCAGGCTCTTGACGGTGGCGTTGCCGTTGCTGGTCGAGATGTCCAGCGTGCCGTCGCCGGTCACGCGGCTGTTGGCGACGCTGCCGTTGCCGGACAGCGCCAGCGTGGCGCCGGTGTCGATGGTCGTGTCGCCGCTGTAGGTGTTGCGACCGGACAGTCCTTCCGTCCCGCCCGCGATGGTCAGGCCGCCCGCGCCGGCGATGATGCCCGAGAAGCTGCCGCTGGCGCGCGTCAGGGTCAGCGTCTTGCCGCCCAGGTTGACGCC
>DAMAFT010000009.1:0-17759 GCA_031995805.1 Massilia sp. | reverse complement strand
AAACTGGCCCAGCGCGTGATCATGCACGGCGTCTTCATGGACGTGCTGGGCGTGGGCGTCCTGATCACCGGCGACTCCGGCCTGGGCAAGAGCGAACTGGGCCTGGAACTGATCTCGCGCTCGCACGGCCTGGTGGCCGACGACGCCGTCGAATTCTCGCGCATCGCCCCCAACATGATCGAGGGCCGCTGCCCGCCGCTGCTGCAGAACCTGCTCGAAGTGCGCGGCCTGGGCCTGCTCGACATCAAGGCCATCTTCGGCGAGACGGCGGTGCGCCGCAAAATGCGCCTGAAGCTGATCGTCCACCTGGTCAAGCGCGGCGCGCTCGACGAGGAAGTCGAACGCCTGCCCTTCCACTTCCCCACCGAGGACGTGCTCGGCCTGCCGATCCGCAAGGTCGTGATCCCGGTCGCGGCCGGCCGCAACATCGCGGTGCTGCTGGAGGCCGCCGTGCGCAACACCATCCTGCAATTGCGCGGGATCGACACGCTGCAGGAATTCATGGAACGTCAACGACAGGCCATGAGCAGCGACTGACCCGCGCCGGTGCTATCATCCCCCGCATGCGCATCCTACTCATCACCGGTATCTCGGGCTCCGGCAAATCGGTCGCCCTGAACGTCCTCGAAGACGCAGGCTATTACTGCGTCGACAATCTCCCGCCGGCCCTGCTGCCGCACCTGGTCAAGACCGTCGACGGCGACGACAGCCAGCGCATCGCCGTGGCCGTCGACGCGCGCAGCGCGCGCTCGCTGGCGGAGCTGCCGACCACGGTGGCCCAGCTGCGCGCGGAGGGCCACCACGTCAAGGTGATCTTCCTGACGTCCAGCACGCATTCGCTGGTCGCGCGCTTCTCGGAAACCCGGCGCAGCCATCCGCTGTCGCACGAGCTGCGCCCGAACGAGAACCCGGCCGCGCGCCGCACGCTGATCGAATGCATCCTGGAAGAACGCGAGCGCCTGCTGCCCATCGAAAAGCTGGGCCACGTGATCGACACGTCGGAACTGTCGGCCAACAAGCTGCGCGCCTGGGTCAAGGAACTGGCCGAGGTCGAGTACGCGCCGCTGACGCTGTTCTTCGAATCGTTCGCCTTCAAGCACGGCGTACCGCTCGACGCCGACTTCGTGTTCGATGTGCGCGCCGTGCCGAACCCCTACTACGACCTGGCGCTGCGTCCGCTGACCGGCAAGGACGCGCCCGTCATCGCCTTCCTCGACGCGCAACCGCAGGCGATCGAACTGCTGTCCGACATCCGCGCCTTCGTCGCCAAGTGGCTGCCCTCGTTCAAGAAGGACAACCGCAGCTACCTGACCGTGGCGGTCGGCTGCACGGGCGGCCAGCACCGCTCCGTCTACATGGCCGAACGCCTGGGCGCCTACTTTGCCGACACCGAACGGGTCGTCATCCGCCACCGCGAACAGCCGTAGGGCGGGCTCGCCGGCCCGCCCTGCGAGGGGTCAGAGCCCGGTTTTTCCTTTAGGGCTCTGACCCCGGTTTTCACCCGCGGCCTACGCAGGCGCCCATCATCGAAGATGCCGCAACGGATGCGCGCTATCCGGCCACACCGGCGCGAAGAAGCGCTCCACCATCTCCTGCGTCACCTCGCCCAGCGTCGGCGGATTCCAGCGCGGCGCATTGTCCTTGTCGATCACCAGCGCGCGCACGCCTTCCAGCACTTCGCCATGCGCGAAATTGTGGCGCACCAGCGAGCGCTCCATGCGCAGGCAGTCGGCCACGGACAGTTGCGCGCCGCGCGCCAGCAGTTCGTGGGTCACGCACATCATCAGGGGCGAGCGCTGGCGCATCGCCGCCAGGGCGCGCTGCGCGAACGGCGTCTCGTCGCCTTCGAGCGAGGCCATGATCGCGGCGACCGAGGCGGCGCCGAAATGCGCATCGATCAGCTGGCGCTGGGCCTGCAGTTCGCCATCGCCCGCCTGCTGCGCGAACGGCGCCGCGAAGGCGCGGATCGCCGCCGGCAGGTCGGCGCCGGGTGTGGACGCGATCAGGGCATGCAGGGCCCGCAGCTCGGCGCCCGGCACGAAGACGTCGGCCAGGCCGATATGGAGCGCGTCGGCGGCGCCGATCGTCAGCCCGGTCAGGCCCAGGTAGTTGCCCAGCTGTCCCGGCGCATGCGACAGGAAGTGGCTGCCGCCGACGTCCGGGAACAGGCCGATGTTCACCTCGGGCATGGCCATCTTCGTGCGCTCGGTCACGATGCGCAGGCCGCAGCCGGGGCCGCCCTGGGCGATGCCCATGCCGCCGCCCATCACCACGCCGTCCATCAAGGCGATGTACGGTTTGGGATAACAATGGATCAGGTGGTTGAGCGCGTATTCCTCGGTGAAGAAATCCTCGAGCAGCGCACTGCCGCCCATCGGGGTCGCATGGCCGACCTCGTGGAAGAAGCGGATGTCGCCGCCGGCGCACAGCGCCTTTTCGCTGCTGCTCCGGATGACGACGGCGGCGACGGCGGGATCGACGCGCCAGGCCGCCAGCGTCGCACTCAGGGTGCGCACCATCGCCAGCGACAGCGAGTTCAGCGCCTTCGGGCGGTCCAGGGTGATGATGCCGGTGCCGTCGGCGATGCGGGTCAGTACGTGTTCGTTCATGTCTCTCGTCGTTCGAATAATGAGAGCGACATTCTAGCGCGCGCAGGAAATCAAAAAGGGCGCCGTTGCGCCCTTTGTTCACGGTGCTGCTGCCGGCTCAGGCCGTGGCAGGTTCAGCGTCTTCGCCCGCATCGGGCATGCGTTTCGGCGACGTGTGGGTGAAGTCCTGCATCATCTGCTTGTACTTCATGACCTGGCGGTCCAGGCGGTCCATCAGCATGTCGATCGCGGCGTACAGGTCGTGCGCGGCACTGGCGACGTGGAGGATCTTGCCCGCGACGCGCAGGTTGATCTCGGCCTTCTGGCGCTTTTCCTTCTCGGTGAGGTTGTCGATGCAGAGGATGACGTGGGAATCGATCACTTGATCGAAATGTCGGGTGATGCGTTCGAGCTTGTTCTGTACGTATTCTCGGATTGCCGGGGTAACATCGAGGTGATGTCCGCTGATAGTGAGATTCATACACACTCCTTTGAAGATGCGCTGCCGGCCATGCGCGCCTCGGCGCACGAGGCAGCGGTGTGACAAGAACTTGCTACTTGGGTGCTACATGAGCTTGCTACAAGGTCTATCTACAAGGATTTGCGAAGGCTGACGGGCGGGATCTTGAGGGCCTCGCGGTACTTGGCGACGGTGCGCCGCGCGATGACCATTCCCTGCTCTCCCAACATGTCCGCAATCTTGCTGTCGGATAAAGGATTCTTGGGGTCTTCTGCTCCTGTAAGTTGCACGATGAGAGCCCGGATTGCCGTCGAGGATGCTTCTCCTCCCGCCTCGGTGGCAACGTGACTCCCGAAGAAATACTTCAACTCGAACATGCCATGCGGGGTCAGCATGTATTTCTGAGTTGTGACTCGAGAAATTGTGCTCTCGTGTAGGCCTAGTGTATCAGCTATCTCACGCAAAACAAGAGGGCGCATGGCAACCGCGCCGTGGCTGAAAAAGTTGCGCTGGCGCTCGACGATTGCCTCGGCAACACGCAGGATCGTGTCGAAGCGCTGGCGCATGTTCTTGATGAGCCACTTGGCTTCCTGCAGTTGCGCATTCAGCTGCGTCTCGGACTTGCCCTGCTTCAGCGCCTGCGCATACAGGCTGTTCACGCGCAGGCGCGGCATCACGTCCGGGTTCAGCTGCACGCTCCAGCCGTCCTTGGCGCGGCGCACGATCACGTCCGGCACCACGAAGTCGGACACGTCGGAGGCGAAGGCCGCGCCCGGATGCGGATTGCACTGGCGGATCACGGCCTGGGCTTCGCGCAGGTCTTCGTCGTCGCAGTCGAGCGCCTTTTTCAGCTTGTTGAATTCGCGCTGCGCGAACCAGGTCAGGTACTTCTCGACGACGAGCAGCGCCATGCGCCGCGTCACCATCGGCACGCCCGGCATGCGGCGGATCTGCAGCGCCAGGCATTCGGCCGCGCTGCGCGCGCCCACGCCGGCCGGGTCGAGGCTCTGCACCAGGGACAGCGCCGTGCGCAACTCGTCGAACTCGATCTCGAGTTCTTCCGACAGGCGCGCATGGATGTCGTCCAGCGATTCTTCCAGGTAGCCGTTGTCGTCCAGCGCATCGACGACCAGTTCGACCAGCGCGCAGTCGCGCGGCGCGAGGCAGGTCATGCGCACCTGTTCCATCAGGTGCTCGCGCAGCGTGACGGGGCTCGCCTCCAGCTGCGGGCGGCCGTCCTCGTCGTCGGCGCCGCTGCTCCTGGGCGCATCGCTCCAGTCCATCTCGCCGTCGCCCGCCGGCGCGTCGTCGCCGCCCGCGCCTTCGCCGCCCTCGGCCTCGGCGCCCGATGCCGCCGGCGCGCCGTCCTCGCCGCCCGGCTGCGGCGCGGGCGCCTCGCCGGACGGCGCCGGCGCGTTATTGATGGCGCCGTCGGCCAGCAGCCGCACCGAGCGGTCGAGCGGATCGTCCAGGCGTTCCAGCAGCGGATTGTCGCTCAGGACCTGTTCGATTTCCTGGTGCAGTTCGAGCGTGGACAGCTGCAGCAGGCGGATCGACTGCTGGAGCTGCGGCGTGAGCGCGAGGTGCTGGGAAGTCTTGAGTTGCAGCGTCTGTTTCATGACTACATCCGGAAGTGTTCACCCAGGTAGACGCGGCGCACGGATTCGTTGGCGATGATGTCGTCGGGCCGGCCGGATGCGAGCACCGCGCCCTGGTTGATGATGTAGGCGCGGTCGCAGATGCCGAGCGTCTCGCGCACGTTGTGGTCGGTGATCAAGACGCCGATGCCGCGCTCCTTCAGGAAGCGCACGATGCGCTGGATCTCGATCACGGCGATCGGGTCCACGCCCGCGAACGGCTCGTCCAGCAGCACGAAGCGCGGGTTGGTCGCCAGCGCGCGCGCGATCTCGACGCGGCGCCGCTCGCCGCCCGACAGCGACAGCGCCGGGTTCTCGCGCAGCTTCTCGATCTGCAGCTCGGTGAGCAGCTCGTCGAGGCGCTCGGCGATGCGCGCCTTGGTCAGCGCCTTGCCGTTTTCCTGCTGCAGCTCGAGCACGGCGCGGATGTTTTCCTCGACCGTCAGCTTGCGGAACACCGAGGCTTCCTGCGGCAGGTAGGACAGGCCCAGCAGCGCACGGCGGTGGATCGGCAGGCTCGTCACGTCGTCGCCGTCGATGTCGATGGTGCCGGCGTCCGACGTGACCAGGCCCACGATCATGTAGAACGAGGTGGTCTTGCCGGCGCCGTTCGGCCC
Organism: Massilia sp.; assembly: GCA_031995805.1. Classification (GTDB taxonomy): domain Bacteria; phylum Pseudomonadota; class Gammaproteobacteria; order Burkholderiales; family Burkholderiaceae_D; genus Telluria. Next base: position 12,457 of record DAMAFT010000009.1, on the reverse strand, counting down.
CAGCAGGCCGACCACCTCGCCGCAGGCGACGTCGAGCGAGACGTCGCGCACGACCAGGCGCTTGCCGTAGCTCTTCTGCAGGCCCTTGACGACGAGGGTGCTGCCGCCGGCCTCGATGGCGGTGGTGTCTGCGCGCACCTCCATCACTGCTTCCCTGCCGCCGGTTGCGCGGCCGCCGGCTGGGCGCGGCGCGGCGCCAGCGTGATGCTGCCGCGGCCCTGGCCCTTGACGTCGGCGCCGCTCGGGTCGTTGCGGCCCACCAGCACTTCGCGGCGGCTGTCGTAGGAGATGAACTCGCTGTCCATCTCCTGCGTGACCTTCTGGCCCTCGAGCTGCTTGATGACGGCCTTCGAGAACAGCTTGACCAGGTCGGCGCGCTCGTCGTACTCGATGCGCTGGGCCTGGCCCTCGGCCCACAGGTCGGGGCCGCCGTCGCGCTTCTGGCGGAAGGTGGCGATCTTGCCCGGCGCGGCGGTCAGGATGAAGGTGTGGTAGCCGTCCGGCGCTTCCTTGACCTCGGCGCGGTCGGACTTCAGGATCATGGTGCCGCGCGTGATGATCACGTTGCCGGTGGCGATGTAGTTCTGCGTCACCGAGTCGACGTCGGCCTTGTCGTACTTGATATTGATCGGCTTGAGCGCGTCCGCCTTCTCGGCCGAGGCGGCCAGCGGCAGCAGCAGGAAGATGGCGGCGGCGAGTAATTTGTTCATGGTTGTCCTCAGTAAGAGTGGCGTCAGCGCGCCTGGCGCGGCGGATAGGTCGCCTGGCCCCGGCCGAACTGGGCCTGCTGGGTCGCGTTGTTGACCGTCGCACCGACGGCGTCGATGGTGGCGCCGCCCAGCGTCATCTGCACCGGCTTGTCGGTCTTCGCGATCTCGTCGTCGGTCAGGATCGTCATCGCCTCGGTGCGGATGCGCAACGCCTGGCTGGCGCCGCTGGCGGGACGCCGGATGTCGACGTTGCCGGTCAGGTCGATCTGGTTCTGGTCCTGGCTGACCAGCGCGTGCTCGGCGGTGGTGGTCATCGGCGGCTTGCCGGGCGTCAGGCTCTGCACCACCGGCTTCTCGATCTCGGACGTGTTGTCGGCCGGGCGGTGGGTCAGGCGCTCGCCCGAGATCACGTAGCGCGGCTTGCCGTCCACCGACATGCGCACGAAGCTGAAGTTGTCGACGATGTAGTCCGGATCGTTGCCCACCTTGACGCCTGCGGCATCGTCCTGCCCTTCCATCACCTGCACCAGCCAGAAGCTGCCGAACGCGCAGAACACGGCGAACAGCATCAGGCCGAGCAGGCGCCAGCGGTGGGCGGTGCGTTTGTACGGAGCGCGGGCCACGGCGTTCATCCGAAGTACGGCGCGAGCGCCTGGTCGTAGGTGCCCTGGGCGCGCATCACCATGTCGCACACTTCGCGCACGGCGCCGCGCCCGCCCGGGTTCCTGGTCACGTAGTGGGCGCGGTGCTGCACTTCCGGATGGCCGCTCGGCACCGTGACGGCGAAGCCGACGCGCGTGAACAGCGGCAGGTCGATCACGTCGTCGCCGATATAGCCGCATTCCTCGGCCGTCACGCCGGCCTGCGCGAGCAACTCGGCGAACGCCAGGCGCTTGTCGTGCTGGCCCTGGAACACGTGGGTGATCCCGAGGTCGGCCGCGCGCCTGAGCACGATGGGCGAGGTGCGCGCGCTGATGATGGCGGTGCGCACGCCGGTGCGGTTGAGCAGCTGGATGCCGAGGCCGTCCAGCACGAAGAAGGTCTTGGTGACTTCGCCGTCCGGGCCGTAGGTCAGGCTGCCGTCGGTGAGCACGCCGTCGACGTCGAAGATCATGACTTTCACGCGCGCCGCGCGCTCCATGTGAGCCAGGGGCGTGACCATCAGATCACCTTGGCGCGCGTGAGGTCGTGGATGTGCAGCGCGCCCACCAGCCTGTCGTCGGCATCCGTCACCAGCATCTGGTTGATGCGGAACTCCTCCATCACGGCGACGGCGTCGACGGCCAGCTGGTCGGGCTGGATGCGGCGCGGGCTCGCGTGCATCACGTCGCGGATCACGATGGCCGAGAAATCCTGGACCTGGGCGATCAGGCGGCGCAGGTCGCCGTCGGTGAACACGCCGACCGGACGGCCGTCGGCGTCCACCACGGCGGTCATGCCCATGCCCTTGCGGGAGATTTCCAGCAGCGCATCGACCAGCAGCGTGTCCGGCGACACCGCCGGCACCGCGTCGCCGCTGCGCATCACGTCGCGCACGCGGGTCAGCAGGCGGCGGCCCAGCGCGCCGCCCGGATGCGACAGCGCAAAGTCTTCCGACTTGAAGCCGCGCAGCTCGAGCAGGGCCACGGCCAGGGCGTCGCCCAGCGCCAGCGTGACGGTGGTGCTGGCGGTGGGCGCCAGGTTCAACGGGCAGGCTTCCTTGTCGACGCCGACGTCCAGGTGCACATCGGCGGTCTGCGCCAGGCGCGATTCCGGCTTGCCGGTCATGGCGATCACGGGCACGCCCATGCGCTTGACGGCGGGGATCACGACGGCCAGCTCGCTGCTCTCGCCGGAATACGAGATGGCGATCATCACGTCCTGCGGGGTGACCATGCCGAGGTCGCCGTGCGCCGCCTCGGCCGGGTGCAGGAACAGCGCCGGCGTGCCGGTGGAAGCCAGCGTGGCGGCGATCTTGCGCCCGATGTGACCCGATTTGCCGATGCCCGAGACCACCACGCGGCCCTTGCAGGCCATCATCAGCGCCACCGCGCGCGCGACGCTGTCGTCGTCGCCCAGGCGGGCCGACAGCTTGCGGATCGCTTCGCCTTCGATCTCCAGCGCCTCGCGGGCCAGTTCCAGCGCGCGTTGCGCCTGGGACTCGTCAAAACTTGTCAACATTATTTTTTCATGGGTTACACTCATAGACAAAGTATAGCCGAATTAGGAAAGCAAGAAACTTGCCAGTCGTAACATACAACACCCTTGACAGGCCCCTGCCTTTGACTACCGAATGACATCCGGCCTCGAACTCACCCTCCTGTTGCTGGGCAGCGCCGTCCTCGGCGTGGTCGCGTTCCGGATGCTGCACCTGCCGCCCATGCTGGGCTACCTGGCGGTGGGCGTGCTGATCGGCCCGAACGCCCTCAACCTGGCCGACAACGGCCCCACCACCCACGCGCTGGCCGAATTCGGCGTCGTGTTCCTGATGTTCTCGATCGGCCTCGAGTTCTCGCTCGGGCAGCTGAAGGCCATGCGCCGGCTGGTGTTCGGGCTCGGGCTGGCCCAGGTGGGGCTGACCATCGCCGCCACCATCGCGGTCTCGTTCCTGACGCGCTACCTGCCGCCGGCGCTGCACGTGGGCTGGCAGGCCGCGCTGGCGCTGGGCGGCGCGCTGGCGATGTCGTCCACGGCCATCGTGGTCAAGCTGCTGACCGAGCGGCTGGAACTGGAAAGCGAGCACGGACGCCGCATCATCGGCATCCTGCTGTTCCAGGACCTGGCCGTGGTGCCGCTGCTGATCCTGATCCCCTCGCTGGCCAAGCCGGCCGAGGAACTGGCGATGACGCTGGCCTGGGCCGGCCTGAAGGCCGCCGCCGTGCTGGCGCTGCTGCTGTTCTTCGGCCAGAAGCTGATGCGCCAGTGGTTTACCGTCGTCGTCAAGCGCCGCTCGCAGGAACTGTTCATGCTGAACCTGCTGCTGGTGACGCTGGGCGCGGCCTGGATCACCGAGCACGCCGGCCTGTCGATGGCGCTGGGCGCCTTCGTCGCCGGCATGCTGATCTCCGAGACCCAGTACAAGCACCAGGTGGAAGAAGACATCAAGCCGTTCCGCGACGTGCTGCTCGGCCTGTTCTTCATCACCATCGGCATGCTGCTCAACGTGCAGCTGGTGCTGCAGCACTGGTGGGTCGTCCTGCTCCTGCTGGTGGTGCCGGTGCTGCTCAAGTTCGCGCTGATCGCGCTGCTGGCCAAGGCCTTCGGCTCGTCCGACGGCATCGCCATGCGCACCGGCCTGGGCCTGGCGCAGGCCGGCGAATTCGGCTTCGTGCTGCTCAACCTCGCCTCCGACTCGAAGCTGATCGACCCGTTCGTGATGCAGCTGGTGCTGGCCTCGATGGTGCTGTCGATGCTGGCGGCGCCCTTCATCATCGCCAACATGGACAAGCTGGCGATGATGGTCGCCTCCAACGAATGGATGCTGCAGTCGCTGCAGCTGACGCAGCTGGCCAGCCGCACCATGAAGGCGCAGAAGCACGTGATCATCGCCGGCTTCGGGCGCAGCGGCCAGAGCCTGGCCACGCTGCTGTCCGAGGAAAAGCTGCCGTGGTACGCGCTCGACCTGGACCCGGAGCGGGTGCAGGAAGCGCGCAGCGCCGGCGTCGACGTATCCTACGGCGACTGCACGCGCAGGGAGGCGCTGATCGCGGCCGGCATCAACCGCGCCAGCGCCCTCGTCATCACCTTCGCCGACACGCGCCTGGCGTTGAAGGTGCTGCACCTGGTGCACGAGCTGGCGCCGGAACTGCAGGTGATCGTGCGCGCCCACGACGACACCGAACTCGACGTGCTGAAGCAGGCCGGCGCCACCGAGGTCGTGCCGGAAGCGCTCGAGTCGAGCCTGATGCTGGCCTCGCACGCGCTGGTGGCGATGGGCGTGCCGCTGCGCCGCGTGGTGCACCGCGTGCAGGCCGCGCGCGACGAGCGCTACGCCTCGCTGCGCGGCTACTTCCACGGCGCCAGCGACGCCGCCGACGACGAGGCGGCCGGGATGCACCTGCACTCGGTGACGCTGAAGGACGATGCCGACGCGGTCGGCCGGCGCCTGATGGAGCTGGAACTGGACGGCATGGGCGCCGAGGTCGCGGCGGTGCGCCGCGGCGCCATGCGCTTCGAGCCGGATGCGCAGACCGAGCTGCAGGCCGGCGACGTGGTGGTCCTGCGCGGCACCGGCGACGCCGTCAGCCGCGCCGAGGGGCGGCTGGTGCGCCAATGACGCCGTAACCTACGCGGCGCCGGATGCGACCGTGAAGCGCGCACGCACGTGGCGCGGCTGCTCGATCTCGTCGACGATGGCCACCGCCAGGTCGGCCACCGCGATCCCGGCGGGCCGCTCGCCGTCCATCAGCAGCGCATCGGCGCCCACCCGGTAGGAACCGCTGCGCGCTCCCGGCGCCAGCATGGCCGGCGGGCTCAGGAAGGTCCAGTCGAGCGCGGTATTCGCCTGCAGTTCGACCAGGGCGTCGCGCGCCGCGCGCGCGCCCGGCACGATGTTGGGCGGGACGTGGGAGGCGAATTCCGGCGTGTCGACCAGCTGCACGCCGGGCGCCACGAACAGGCTGCCGGCGCCGCCCACCACCAGCAGGCGGCGCACGCCCGCCGCCTCGACGCCGCGCGCGATCGCGCGGCTGCCATCCATGAACCGGGCGTACAGCTCGGGCGCGTCCCAGCCCGGATTGAAGGCCGAGACCACGGCATCGTGGCCGCGCACGGCCTGCGCCACCGCCTCCGCGTCGGTGGCATCGAGGGCATGCGCCGCCAGGTGCGGGCGCGCTTCCAGGCGGCCGGGGTTGCGTACCAGCGCGGTGACGTGGTGGCCGCGCGCCAGCAGTTCGGCCAGGACCGCGGCGCCGACGAATCCGGTGGCGCCGATCAGGGCAATCTTCATGTGTACTCCATCGCGTTATCGAAGGCACCATGCTATTGGCTTCACGAGCGGCCGATAAGTCCCCTAGAATGGCAAGGACCTTGAAGTGGGGCTTCATGATGGATGAGTTGAAACCGCTGGCCATTTTTGCCGAGACCGTGGAAGCCGGCTCCATGAGCGCGGCCGCGCGCCGGCTCGGCATGAGCGCTTCCGCGGTCAGCCAGGCGATCCGCGCGCTCGAGCGCCAGGGCGGCGTCACGCTGCTGCACCGCTCGACCCGCAAGCTGGCGCTGACCGAGGCGGGCCAGCGCTACTACCCGCACTGCCGGCGCATGCTGGAAGCGGCGCGCGCCGCGGCCGACGCGCTGCGCCAGGCGCGCGACGCCCCCACCGGCGAACTGCGGGTGGCGGCACCGGTCGGCTTCGCGGGCCACATCGCGCAGGCGCTGGCGCCGCTGCTGGCGGCCGCGCCGCTGCTGCGCCTGCGCCTGCTGCTCGACGACGCCATGATCGACCTGATCGGCGCGCGCATCGACGTGGCGATCCGCGTCGGCCGCCTGGCCGACACCCATTGGATCGCGCGGCGCCTGTGCGACTTCGAGAGCCTGCTGTGCGCCGCGCCCGCCTACCTGGAACGCCACGGCATGCCGGCCGCCCCGTCCGACCTGGCCGCGCACCAGTGGCTGGCGCTGGAACGCGCAGGCCGGGACGGCGGCGCGCTGGCGGCGGCGCCGGCGCCGACGCTGGAACTGGACCTGCACGGGGAAGATGGACGGCACGAGCGCGTCGCGCCGCAGGCGCGCATCGTCAGCAACAACCAGGTCGCGCTGCAGCAGATGTGCGAACAGGGACTGGGCATCGCGCGCCTGGCGCGCGTGGACGTCGAGCCGGCGCTGCGCCAGGGCCGGCTGGTGCCGGTGCTGGCGCAGTGGCGTCCCGCCAGCCTGCCGGTATGGGCGCTGACGCCGCGCCGCGACGGCGAGGAAGCCAAGGTGCGCGCGGCGCTGGCGCACCTGAAGCGGCACTTCGGCGCGCCGGGTTAAGGTCTCACGGGCTCGCGACGACCTGGTTGCGCCCATTCTGCTTGGCCTGGTACAGCGCCTGGTCGGCCAGCATCACCAGTTGCTGCGCCACGCCCTCGATCGCATGGTCGCGCTCGAAGTCGTCCAGCGTCGCCACCCCGATCGACACCGACACCGACAATGCCTGCCCGTCCGGCAGCAGCACCGGTTCGTCGGCCACGCTGGCGCGGATGCGCTGGGCCACCAGGCTCGCGCTGCCGATGTCGGCGTCGATCAGCAGCGCCACGAATTCCTCGCCGCCGAAGCGGCCCAGCGCGTCCGACATGCGCAGCTCGGCCTTGATGCGCGCCGCGACCTCGCGCAGCACGTCGTCGCCGGCCAGGTGGCCGTAGGTGTCGTTGACCTGCTTGAAATGGTCGACGTCGATGTACATGCAGGAGATGCGGTAGTCCTGGCGCTGGGCGCGCGAGATTTCCTCGACCAGCCGGCGGTCCATGTAGCGCCGGTTGTAGACGCCGGTGAGCGCGTCGGTCAGGCCGATGTACTTCAGCATCTCGTTGCTGATCACGTTTTCCAGGCAGATCGCGATGATCGATCCCATGTGCTGGACGAAGTCGGTGCCCAGCAGCGGCGTGAAGCGGCCGGGGTCGCGGCTGCCCAGGTTCAGGCTGCCGATCAGGCGCTTGTTGCGCAGCAGCGGCACCAGCGCCACGCTGGCCAGGCCCGGCGGCGGATGCGGGAACAGGTGGCGCTGGGCGGCGGCGTCGAACGGGCACAGGCGCGGCGCCGGCGTCCGGGCAGACGGCAGGTCGTAGCCCAGTTCCTCGGGGCTTTCGTGGAACAGCAGGCCGGGCAGCGCCTCGAAGTCGGCGCCCAGCTTGAGCATCACGGTATAGATGTCGGCGCCGGTGTCGACCAGCGACAGCGTCACCGCGTCCAAGCTGGACACGACCGGCAGCAGGCGGAAGATGGTGCCGACCAGTTCCTGGAAGCTGGCCGCGCCGACGATCTCCAGGTCGAACGCCTGGTGCCGCATCATGATGGCGTGGTTGCTTTCGGCCTGGTCGATCAGGCTGGCGAGCTGGCGCCGCAAGGCCTCGTTCTCGGCGATGAGTTCGCGCACACTGGCGCCGCGCTCGTGCATTGATTCTTCCCCTTCAGCAATTACCCTAACATTACGCCAAGTCCGGCGGCTTGCAAACGAAAACCGCGGCCGGCGTTGTCGGGACGTCAGATCGGCCCGCGCCGCCTTTGCCGCCTTGTCAATCTTGCCAACGATGCGGCCAGGCGGGCGGCGGCGCGCTGTCCCAGGCCCGCAGCGCCGCGTCCAGGACCGGCGCCGACAGCATGTGCACGGCGCGCGGCACCAGTTCCAGTCGCACCGCCGCGCCCAGTTCCTCCAGGCGCCGCGCGGCCCGGCGGCTGTGCTCCGCCGGCACCGTGCCGTCCATGGCGCCGTGCACCAGGCTGACCCGCGTCTCGCGGCACCACTGCTGCGGCAACGGCGCGCAGCGGCCGGCGATGGCGATCACGTGCGCGGCCAGCGGCGCATGCGCGCAGGCCGCCAGCGCCATGATGGCGCCCTGCGAGAAGCCGGCCAGCACGGTCCGCTCCGGCCCGATGCCGTGCGCGCGCTGCAGCGCCGCGACCGTCGCCACGAAGGCCGGCAGCGCGGCGAGGATGCGCTGCGGGCGGTTGTCTTCCGTGATGCCGTCCACCGAGAACCACTGGTGGGCCCGCGGCCCGCGGTCGAAGGCGTGCGCGGCCGGCGGCGCGGCGACCACCGCGAGCGGGTCGCGCGCGGCGATCCGCTCGCCCAGCGGCGCCATGTCGGCCGGCACGCAACCCACGCCGTGCAGCAGGATCGCGAGTTGCGGCGCCGGCGGCGGCATCAGAACGCCAGCTCGGCGTCCAGTTCCTGCCCGGCGTGGAGCACGGTACCGGCGCCGCGCACGACGATGCAGTTCATGCCCATGCACACGGCGCCTTCCATGCGCTGGTTGGCGCGGTAGGCCTGCAGGATGTCGAGCGGGTCCGGCCCCGGGATGCCGGTGGCCTGGTCGATCGACGGGATCGGGCAGCGCGCGCACGGCTTCACGGGGCGGATCGCCATGGCCCCGGTGTGCAGCGCCTCCAGGAAGTCTTCCTCGAACGCCTCGATGCCGTCCACCACCAGGTTCGGCCGGAAGCGGTCCATCGGCAGCGCGGCGCGGCCGGCGGCGGCCAGGCGCACGTTCAGGTCGTCCAGCGAGGCCTGGCCGATCAAGAGCAGCGGATAGCCGTCGGCGAAGCGCGTCTGCGCCGGCACGCCGCCGGTCCACTTGACGCTGGTCGGACGCACGACGTCGCGGCGGAAGCGCACCAGCCGGCACGGCGTGCCGAGCGCCTCGGAAAACCAGGTGGCCGCCATGTCGCCGCAGTCGGCGGCGGCCACGACGTCGTCCCAGACCTGCACGTCGCGCGCAGGCGCCGCCTCGTCCCAGGCCAGCGGCAGGCACAGGTCCGGCATGCCGGGACCGCGCACGCGCAGCTCGGCGCCGTCCGGACGCGGCGCGAGCAGCGCCATGCGCGGATGCTCGCGCTGGGTCAGGAACAGGCCCTGCTCCGTCACCACCATCCATTCGCGGTCGTGCACGCCCTGCGCGGCCAGGCCGGATTCCAGCAGCGTGGCGGAGGCGACGGCCATGCCGGCGCAGGACTTGATCGGATAGACGAGCAACTGGGTCAGGATGGCCATGCTGGGGAGGTCGCCGGTTGGGGAAGGGGCCGACAGTATCGCACCAAACCGGCCGCCACGCTATCTCCCCCCGGGGGTCTCCCTGCCAGGTTCCCTGCCGGCGGCGACGGCGGCGAAGGCCGCCAGGTCGCGGTTGAAGCGCGCCGCTTCCTCGACGAAGGGCGCATGCCCGGAGCGTGGATACAGGATGCTGCGCGCCTGCGGCGCGAGCTGGCGCGCCCGCCCGATGGCGGCGTGCGCACTGACCAGCGCGTCGCGTTCGCCGTACAGCAGCAACACCGGCACCCGCGCCTGCCGCAGTCCGGACAGGTCGACCGTCATCGACTGCACCGCGGCCTGCATGTCCCAGGACGCCATCGCGGCGTTCGCGAGCAGGCGCTCGAACAGCGCGGGCGCAGGCCGGCGCGCGAAGCACAGCGCCAGGAAGGCGCGTTCGCCGTCGAGGTGGGTGGCGAGGTCGGGCGCGACCATGTCGCGGTAAACGTCCGGATGCGCGACGATCTGGCCGGGCGCCAGCTCGACGACACCGTTCACGTAGACGACGCCGCCGATGGCGCCGTCGCCGTGGGCCGCCAGGTAGTTCGAGATGACCGCGCCGCCCAGCGACCAGCCGACCAGCAGCGGCCGCCGCACCCCGCTGGCGCGCAGCACGGCGTCGAGGTCGTCGGCCCAGCGCCTTCCCTCGCGGTAGGCGGCGGATTCGACCGGCTTGCCCGACAGGCCATGGCCGCGCAGGTCGTAGCTGACGAGACGGTAGCGCCGCAGCAGGGCGCTGTCCCGCTGCGCCTGCCAGTTCAGGCGGCTGCCCAGCAGGCCGTGGATGAACACGATGGCGGGACCGTCCGGGTTGCCGGTCTCCTGGACTGCCAGCGCGACGCCGTCGGGCGCGGTCACGGTGTAGTGCCGGTCGGCCGCCTGGGCCAGCGCCGACATGGCCAGCAGGCCGGCCAGCAGCAGGCCGTGCAGGCGGATGCGGATGCGCGTGAAATGCATGGTGATGCTCCTTCGATGATGGGATGTGCTAGTCTGGACCCTCACATCGATGTGAGACTCAAGCGAAATCTGCAAGCGCCATGGACGATCATTCTTCTGCCCTGCCGATCGGCAAGCTGGCGCGCCTGACCGGCGCCAGCATCCGCTCGCTGCGCCACTACGACGAGCACGGCCTGCTGGCCTGCACCCGCGCCGCCAACGGCTATCGCCGGTTCGCGCCGGCCGCCGTCACCCAGGTGAAACAGATCCAGCGCCTGATCGCCAGCGGCTTCGGCATCGCCGAGATCCGCGCCTTCCCCGATTGCATGCTGCTGATCGACGGCGCGGCGATGTGCCCGGAGACCACGCCGGCCCAGCGCCGCCGCCTGGAAGCCATCGAACGCCAGATCGCCGACCTCGAACGACGCCGCGCGCGGCTGCTGGCCATGCTGGCCGAGCCGGACCGATTGCCAACCCGATAAAACCGGCGTACACTCGCCGCGGTCGGCTGCCCCCACGGGCGGCCGGCAAACGCTAGGGGTCCTGCGCCGTCACGGGCGCGGGTGAGACATACCCTCCGAACCTGATCTGGATAATGCCAGCGAAGGGAAGCTACAGAGTTCCGCGTGCCCGTACGCCGTTCGTCCGCACGCATCTTTGCACTCCTCCGAGCTGGATCGCCGATCTTCAGTGACCGATCTTCAGCAACAGGGAGTGCACTTGAACGCCGATCCGAAATTCCTCTCCGCCAGCGCCACGGCCGATGCCGCGGCCCTGCAACCCTTCCCCAACTCGCGCAAGGTCTACGTGGCCGGCAGCCGGCCCGACATCCGCGTGCCGATGCGCGAGGTACGCCAGTCCGACACCCCGGCCTCGTTCGGCGCCGAGCCGAACCCGCCGCTGTGGCTGTACGACACCTCCGGCCCCTACACCGACCCGCAGGCGCGCATCGACATCCGCGCCGGCCTGGCGCCGCTGCGCGCCGGCTGGATCCGCGAGCGCGCCGACACCGGGGAGCTGCCCGGCCCCACCTCCACCTACGGCATCGAGCGCCTGTACGACCCGAAGCTGGCCGAGTTGCGCTTCGACCTGCAGCGCAAGCCGCGCCGCGCCGCGCCCGGCCGCAACGTCACCCAGATGCACTACGCGCGGCAAGGCATCGTCACGCCCGAGATGGAATTCGTCGCCATCCGCGAGAACCTGCGCCGCGCCGACTACCTGCGCGCGCTGGAAGACGCCGGCCCCACCGGCAGGCGCATGGCCGCGCTGCTGGGCCGCCAGCATCCGGGCCAGTCGTTCGGCGCCGCCATCCCGCGCGAGATCACGCCGGAATTCGTGCGCGCCGAAATCGCGCGCGGCCGCGCCATCCTGCCGGCCAACATCAACCACCCGGAATCGGAACCGATGATCATCGGCCGCAACTTCCTCGTGAAGATCAACGCCAACATCGGCAACTCGGCCGTGACCTCGTCGATCGGCGAGGAAGTGGAAAAGATGACCTGGGCCACGCGCTGGGGCGGCGACACCGTGATGGACCTGTCGACCGGAAAACACATCCACGAGACACGCGAATGGATCATCCGTAACAGCCCGGTCCCGATCGGCACCGTGCCCCTGTACCAGGCGCTGGAAAAGGTGCACGGCAAGGCCGAGGACCTGACCTGGGACATCTACCGCGACACCCTGGTCGAACAGGCGGAACAGGGCGTCGACTACTTCACCATCCACGCCGGCGTACGCCTGCCCTTCGTGCCGCTGACGGCGAACAGGCTCACCGGCATCGTCTCGCGCGGCGGCTCGATCATGGCCAAGTGGTGCCTGGCGCACCACAAGGAGTCCTTCCTGTACACGCACTTCGAGGAGATCTGCGAGATCATGAAGGCCTACGACGTCGCCTTCAGCCTGGGCGACGGCCTGCGCCCCGGCTCGATCTACGACGCCAACGACGAGGCGCAACTGGCCGAACTGAAGACGCTGGGCGAGCTGACGCAGGTCGCCTGGAAGCACGACGTGCAGACCATGATCGAGGGGCCGGGCCACGTGCCGCTGCAGCTCATCAAGGAAAACATGGACCTGCAACTGGAGCAGTGCCACGAGGCGCCGTTCTACA
>DAMAFT010000008.1:0-18882 GCA_031995805.1 Massilia sp. | reverse complement strand
CGCCTCTTCGCCGCGCGACTAGAACGCGTCGAAGGCAACGGCGCCATCTACGACGCCGAACTGGCGGCGCGCGGCAACTACGGCGGCGCCACGCTGGTGCTGGCGCGCCAGGGCGGCGCCAGCGCCGACGACATCTTCGTGGCGCTCGGCGAAGTCGGCTTCGCGGGCGGCCGCCTGCGCGTCGGCGGCATCGACATCGGCAGCGCCACCCAGTCCGGCGGCAAGCTCACGATCGTATTCGACACGAGCGCCAGCCAGGGCCTGGTCAACCGCGCCATGCATGGCATCGGCTACGCCAACGGCGGCGCCAGCCTGCCGGCTACCGTGACGATCGACTGGGTGTTCTCGGACGGCGGCACGGGCGCGGGCGGCGCCCTGGCGGCGCGCGCCAGCACCACGGTGGAGTTCGGGCCGACGGTGCAGAGCGCCGACGCGGGCAATGCCGCCAATTACGACTTCGTCTCGGTCGTCACCGGCAGCGCGCGCGCCGACGGCGTCGACGCCGGCCTGTTCCCGGCCGCCGCCCAGGCGCTGATGGCCGCGCGCGGCCGCGGCGCCTACTACGACATGCGCGGCGGCGGCGACACGGTGGCCGGCACCGGTTACAGCGACCTGTTCGTGATGGGCGCTGGCACCAACTACGTCGATGGCGGCGCCCATGCCGGCACCTATCCCTACGGTGGCAACGGCATGGACGAGCTGAACGTCTACGTGGCGGGACCGGCCGGCACGGCGAGCGTGACCCGGCTGGGCGCCGATGCCGGCGGCGCCGATGCCCAGGCGTATGCGCTGGGCTACCGGTTCAAGGTCGTGGCCGGCGCGGAGACCGACTACGTGAAGAATGTCGAGCGCCTGCAGGCCTACCGCTGGACCGATGCGAACGGCAACGGCGTGCGCGACACGGGCGAGGTGGTGCGGCTGTTCGACATGGCGCTGGCGCAGTTCGTGCGCGAGGTGCGCACCGGCACCCAGCCGGGCACCGACACGGGCGGCAATTCGCTGTCTTCCTACAGCAACATCGCCTGGGCCTACGGCAGCGACGCGGGCGAGCGCTTCGAGGCGGTCGCCGACGTCTCGGCCGCGACCCGCGCGCTGATGGACCAGTTCCAGCGCGGCGTGGCGGTGTACGCCGGCGCCGGCGACGACACCATCGTCGGGTCAAGCTACGGCGACGAGATCGATGCGGGACCCGGCACCAACTACGTCGACGGCGGCGCCAATGCCGGCACCCTGCCGAACGGGCGCGAGGGTGCGCGCGACCAGCTCAACGTCTACGTGGCCGACGACGCGGCCGCGGCGGCCGTGCGCGTGACGCTGCTCGACGGCGCCGCAACCGGCGCCGACGCCGCGGCCCGCGCGCAAGGCTACGCCTACAAGGTCGTGAACGGCGCCGAGACCGACTACGTGAAGAACGTCGAGCGCGTCACCATCTTCAAGTGGACCGACGCCAACGGCAACGGCGTGCACGACGTCCAGGAAGCCGCCCAGTACGTGCGCGAACTGCCGCTGGCGCTGTACGTGAACGAGATCGGCCTGGGCACGGCGCCCGGCACCGACGCCGGCGGCCAGCCGCTGGCGAACGCGGTGCACATGGCCTGGGCCTACGGCGGCACCGGCGCCGACCGCTTCGCTGCGGCCGCCGACGTATCGGCCGCCACCCGTGCGCTGATGGAGCAGTACCAGCGCGGCCTGTGGGTCGACGCCGGCGCCGGCGACGACACCATCGCGGGTTCGGCCTACGGCGACAACATCAATGCCGGCGCCGGCACCAACTATGTCGACGGCGGCGCCAACGCCGGCGCCGGCGCGTACAGCGGCAGGGCGCTGGACGTGCTCGAGGTGACGGTGCGCTCGGCCCAGGAAGCGGCCGGCGCCACGGCGGCGGCCCTGGGCGCGGGCATGGAAGGCGCCGACGGCGCCGCCTATGCGGCCGGCTATCGCTGGAAGGTCGTGGCCGGGGCCGAGACCGACTACGTGAAGAACATCGAGAACGTCACCATCCTGGTGTGGAACGACGCCAATGGCGATGGCTGGCGCGACAACGCGACCGAAGTCGCGTTCGCGCGCGAGATCCTGCTGGCGCCGCGCATCGACGAGGTGCGCGTCGATCCGGCCCATCCGGACCGCGACGCCGGCGGCACGCCGCTCGCGTCGTCCTGGCACTTCGGCTGGGCGCGCGGCACGGCGGGCGCCGACGACGTCGACGCCGCACGCGACCTGACGGCCGCCACGCTGGCGCTGATGGCCCAGTACGGCCGCGGCCTCTGGGGCGAGCTGGGCGCGGGCAACGACCGCGTGACCGGCAGCGCCTGGGACGACAGTATCTCGCTGGGCAAGGGCGTGAACCGCTACGACGGCGGCGCCAACGGCGGCAAGACGCCGGACGGCTACCCGGCGGTCGACGTGCTGGAAGTCGACGTGGCCAGCAAGGCCGACGCCGACGCCGTCGCCGTGACCCGGCTCGCGGCCGGCATGACGGGCGAGGACGCCGTGGCCTATGCCGAAGGCTATGTCTACAAGATCACGGCGCCCGGCGAGACCGACTACGTGCGCAACGTCGAGCAGCTCAGCATCAATATCTGGACCGACAAGGATGGCGACGGCGTGCGCGACTACGCGGCGCTCGGCGATCCCGCCAACGAAGTGGTGTTCGAGCGCAACATCGACCTGGCCGGCGCGGCGCAGAACGCGGCGCCGTCGTTCGCCGGCCCGGCCGGCACGGTCATCGTCGACCGCGGCTACGATTTCACGCCGCTGTCCACGCTGCGCGGCGCCGACGGCAAGATCGTCACCCTGGCCGTCCTGAACCCGCTGGCCGACGGCTACCGCTACGTCAACGTCCTGGCGCGCAACAATGCCGACGGCAGCGTCGACACGGGCTTCGGCCAGGACGGCATGCTGGTATTGTCCGGCACCGACGGCCAGAACGCGCGGATGGCGCTGCTGGCGGACGGCAGGCTGCTGGTCGCCTACGGCAGCAACGTCGGCGGCACGGCGCCGGCCGGGATCACGTTCGTGCGCTACAACGCCGACGGCAGCGTCGACGCCGGCTTCGGCCAGCAGGGCGCGACCACGGTCGCCGTCGGCGGCGGCTCCGCCATCCTGGGCGCGCTGCTGGTCGCGCCCGACGGCGACATCGTGGCGGTCGCGCGCGGCCACGTGGTGCGCCTGGATGCGAACGGCGCCCTCGACACGGCCTTCGACGGCGACGGCGTGCTGGCCTTGCCGCAGGGCACAGGCGCGCTGGCGCTGTCCGGCGCCGCGCTGCAGGCGGACGGCAAGCTGGTGCTGGCCGGCGCGAGCGGACCGGCCGGCGCCCAGTCCATCGGCGTCGTGCGCATCGGCGCGGACGGCGGCATCGATACCGGCTTCGGCGGCAGCGGCAGCGTGTCCTTTTCCACCGGCAGCGGCAGCGCCGGCGCGACCGCCATGCAAGTGCTCGCCGACGGCAGCATCGTCGTGGCCGGCAACGTCGTGGACGGTACGGCGCGCGACAAGGTGCTGGTCAAGTTCCGGCCGGACGGCAGCCTGGACACGGCCTTCGGCGCCGGCGGCAAGGTGTTCCAGTCGACGCCCGGCGCCGACCGGGCCTATGCGCTGGCGGTGCAGGCCGACGGCAAGATCGTCGTCGCCGGCGAATACGCCGGCCGCATCGAGGTCATGCGCTACCTGGCCGACGGCAGCCCGGATGCCGGTTTCGGCGCCGGCGGCCAGGTGCTGCTGAGCGTGCGCGGCTTGCGCGACTACGGCACCGCGCTGATGCTGGACGGCGACAAGATCGTCGTGATGTCGCCGTCGTACTTCAACACCAATGCCGACAGCAGCCTGGTGCTGGCGCGCCTGAACGCCGACGGCAGCCTCGATGCCGGTTTCGGCCCGGGCCAGGCCGGCACGCTGGGCGGCACCGTGCAGGCCGATGGCCTGCATCCGGTGGTGCTCGACCGGAACGTGACGGTGCACGATGCCGACCTCGCGGCCCGCGGCAGCTACGACGGCGCGGTGCTGGCCGTCGCGCGCCAGGGCGGCGCCGACGCCGGTGACCTGTTCTCGGCGGCGGGCGACGTCTCGTTCGCGGGCGGCGTGCTGTCGGTCGACGGCGTCGCCATCGGTTCGGCCGTCCAGTCCGGCGGCAAGCTGGTGCTGGCGTTCGGCGCCGCCGCGAGCCAGGACCTGGTCAACCGCGCCCTGCACGGCATCGCCTGGAGCCATCCGGGCGCGCAGCCGGGCACGGTCGCCGTCGAATGGCGCTTCTCGGACGACGGCAGCGACGGCGCCGGCCATGTGGCGGGTGGCGTGGTGGCGGTCGAGGTGGGCCCGGTCGCGCACGAGGTCCTGCGCGGCAACGTCAATCCCGATACCGGCACCGACGGCCGCAGCCTGGCGTCGATCGACTTCTTCGCCGAGGTGCACGGCACGGCCGGCGCCGATGCGCTCTCCGGCAGCCTGCTGTCGGAAGAGGTGCACGGCCTGATGGCGCAGTACGGCCGCGGCGCGCGCTTCGCAACGGACGGCGGGAACGACACCGTGCAGGGCACGGCCTGGAGCGACGAATTCCGCATCGGCGCCGGCACCGCCTGGATCGACGGTGGCGCCAACGCCGGCACCTCGCCGTACAACGGCCTGTCCGGCTTCGACACGCTGATCGTGTACGCGCAGGACATGGCGGATGCGCAGTCGGTGACGGTGACCGGCCTGCTGCCGACGGCCACCGGAGCGGATGCGCAGGCGCGCGCGCTGGGCTACGAGGCCAAAGTCGTGCACGGGAACGAGGTCGCCTACGTGCGCAACGTCGAGGTGGTGGCGGTGCACCAGTGGACCGACAGTAACGGCAACGGCAGCGTCGACGGCGCCGAAAGCCGGTACCTGTTCGACGTGCCGTTCCGAGCCAGCGCCAGCGAGATCCAGGTCGCGGCGGACGATCCCACGAAGGATGCGGGCGGCACGCCGCTGTCGGGCCAGTATTTCTTCGCCTGGATCGACGGCGGCGCCGGCAGCGACAACGTCGACGCCTGGGCGCGCCTGTCGGACACGGCGCACGTGCGCATGGACCAGTACCAGCGCGGCGCCTGGATCGACCTGGGCGCCGGCGACGACGCCGTGGTGGGCACGCGCTACCTCGACAACATCGTCGGTGGCCGCGGCATCAACTGGATCGACGGCGGCGACGACCTCGGCACCACGCCCGACGGCGGCGACGCGGCCGACATGCTCGAGGTCTACGTCGGCAGCGTCGCCGAGCGCGACGCAGTGAGCTATGCGGTGCTGGGCGCCGGGTCGACGGGACTCGACGCGCTGGCGTTCCAGCAGGGCTACCGCATCAAGCTGGTGGCGTCCGGCGGCGCCGAGGTGGATTATCTCAAGAACGTCGAGAACCTGAAGGTGGGCGTATGGATCGACCGGGACCAGGACGGCGTGCGCGACTACGACACGGAGGTGGGCGACATCGTCTACCGCAGCTTCGACCTCGAGGCCCAGGGCGTGGTACTGGTGGGGACGGCCCAGCCCTGAGGTGTCCGGCGGCGGCTAGCAGAGCTGGCCGCCGAACGGATCCGCGATCGTCTGCGCCGCGTAGTCGATGCCGCTCAGCTCGCGGTACTGGGCCATGGTGCGCGCCTGGCCCAGGCCGTAGGCGCCGGGCAGGCCGTCGCCCATCAGCAGGCGGTTCAGGCGCAGGCGCGCCCGGTCGGTCAGGTAGGACGCGCGGAATGCGCGCCGTTCGTCGGCCGCGCCGTGCCAGTGGTGGGTAGCGTAGGGCGTGCCCTCGGTCTTGTACAGGTGGTAGACCGGGGTCGTGAGCGGATGGAAGATGTCCCAGCCGCGGGTGAAGGCGCGCACCGCCAGGCTCTGTTCCTCGCCGTGGAAGTACAGGTAGGGGTCGTAGGGCACTTCCTCGACGAAGCTGCCGCGCGCGAACAGGAAGCCGGCCGACACATGGCAGCCCATCACGGGTTCGGCGGTGAACAGGTGGCGCGCGGCGAAGCGCAGCACGGCGTCGTCGGGTTGCAACTGCGCTTCCGGGTGCGGACGCAGCACCAGCGCCGTGCGGCCGTCGCCCGGCGTGTACACGGGCACGCCGTCGACCATGTCGAAGCGGTAGGGATAGGTGCTGACCACCGGCTTGGCCGAGCGCGCCAGCAGGCGGCCATGCAGGGTGCGCAGCTGCTCGTCCCAGCCGTGCTCGAACAGCGTGTGCGAATCGACCTGCAGCAGGAAGGCTTCGCCGTCGTACAGCGAGAACGCGGCGCTGCGCGCCCAGCTGACGCCCAGCGTGTCTTCGGGATGCACGTGCAGGTAGCGCACCCGGCGCGCGAACGGCAGCGCGGCGATGGCGGCGCGCTGGTCGTGCACGTGCTGGTCGACCACGCCGAACGACAGCAGGTCCGGGCGCACGGCCTTGGCGAGCGCGTCGTTCAGGGTGAAGAACAGCATCGGGTCGAGGTAGGACGCGAGGCTGACGAAGATCGTGCCGCTCATGCGCGTGCACTCCCCAGGCGCCCGGCGGCGAACTCGCGCCGCACCGCCGTGGCGGGCAGTTGCAGCAGCAGCCGCACCAGTTCCGGCTGGCGGTTGGTGGCAGTCTTCTGGTAGATCGACAGTAGCTGCTTGCGTACCGTGTCGTACTGCACGCCCAGCGTGTCGGCGATCGACTTCAGCGGCATGCCGTCGGCCAGCAGCGCGGCCACGCGGCATTCGGCGTGCGACAGCCCGAACGCCGCCGCCAGCAGCGTGGCGTCGATCGCCTGCACCGAGGTCGGGTGGTAGAAGAACAGCATCACCAGCGGACGCTGGCCGAAGGTACCCAGCGTGTGCTCTGGCGCCAGCAGCGTGAAGAAGCCGTACAGCACGTCCCCGGCCTCGCGCGGCATACTGGTCATGTGCAGGGCGCGGAAGGCCTGGCCGCCCTGCCGGCTTGGCGCGGTGCGCAGCGACTGTTCCAGCTCGCCGCATTGTTCCAGGAAGCCGCGACGGTAGCGTTCCGGCAGCACCAGGCGGCCGTCGGCCACCTGCACCAGGCAGGTCGAGCCGAGCAGGCAGCGCGCCGCGTCGTTGACCAGCACCACGTCGCCGGTCGTGGTGAGCAGCATGACCGGCTGGCGCAGCTTGTCCACCAGCGCATGGCCTACCAGGGCCTGGGTCGAATACACGAAGTTCGCCAGGCCGATGCGGCAGGCGCGTTGCATGTGCGGCAGCAGGCGGTCGAGGAAATCCACGGCTTCGCCGGGCAATGGGCCCTCGTGCACGGCGCGCAGCACGGAAAGGATCACCGTGGCATGGTCGTCCTCGACCAGCTTGCAGGCCGAGACATAGCGTGCCCCGTGCGGCAGCAGGAATTCCTGGTAGAAGGGATCGTTGGCGACGAAGGCGTCGTCGAAATGCTCGTGGCAATGCATCCAGCCGCCGGCGCGCTGGCTGCGCATGCGGTTCACGCGCGGATCGATGAACTGGTATTTCTGGATGTATTCGAGGTCGATCTGCGGCGTCATGTCGGCGCCGTCGCTGTACGACAGCGCGCCGTGGCTGGCGTCGAACGCCAGCATGTGCACCGCGCGCCCGCCCAGTGCCCCGTGCAGGCATTCCAGCATCGTGCGCCAGGCGCCGCGGTCTTCCAGCGTGGCGTACGTGAGATTGACGAGCGTATCGAAACGCGCCTGCGACAGATCCAATCTTGTCTCCTGTTCATCACTGGATCATCGTAACTGAATGCGTGCGGCGCGAAACCACAAGTTGCGTACGTACAACGATTATTTTTTCACTATCGAATGATCCATCTGGAAAGGTGCGCCTGATCGGGCGCAAGTCCCGTCCGGCCTGGCGAAACTGTCCGGCATGTCCGCGCTCTGAATCCTTGTACGAGCTGAAGAAGGAGCCTGACATGGACACGATCACCTTCGGCACGAGCTGCAGCATGGTGTGCGGCACCCGATCGTCCGGCGACGTGGAGCGCCTGCTGGCCGTCCTGGCAGGCACGGCCGTCTACCTCGTGGACGCCTCGCGCGACGGTCTCCTGCGCACGCCGGCCCTGCGCCACGGCGTGCACTACCGGCACGCGCCCGGCGCCGGCCACGCGCACGGGCACAACTGGGCGCTGCGCGCCGCCGCCGCGGCCGGCAGCCGCTATCACGCCATCCTCGATCCGGGCCTCGACGTCGCGCCGGCCGGCCTGGCGCGGCTGTTCGGCTGCCTGCGGCGCGAGCGCGGCATCGGCCTGCTGGCGCCGCGCGTGCGCGGACCAGGCGGGCGCCTGCGGCCGCTGTGCACGCTGCTGCCGCATCCGGCCGGCTTCCTGGCGCGCCGCGTGGCGCCGCTGCTGTACCGCGCCAGCGGACGCCTGGCGCGCCACGAATTGCATGGCGGCTACGACCGCACCATGGACGTGCCGGTACCGCCGGCCTGCTGCACCGTGCTGCGCGTCGACGCGGCGCTGCGCGCGGGCCTGTTCGACGAGCGCCTTCCCGCGGAACTGGCGCAGGCCGACCTGGCGCGCCGGGTCGGCCGCGCGGCGCGCGTGGCCTACGTGCCGCAGGTGACGGTCGTGCACGCGGGTCCGCCGGCGCGCACCGGCTGGCGCGAGCTGCCGGCGGCGCTGCGCTATTTCGGTAAATGGGGGTGGTGGCGCGACGAAGAACGCGAGCGCATCAATGCGCGCGCCCTGCGCGCCTGCGGTTTCGTGCAGGGAAGGATGGGACACGCCGCCGGCCCGCCCGCGCGCCTGGGCGCGCGCGGCTGAGCCGGCGGCGCGGACAGGCGGTTCAGCAGCGCTGCAGCGGCCGGCGCGCGTACCAGCCGAACACCAGGATCAGCAGGTAGCACACGGCCGGCACGGCCAGCGACATGCGCAGGCCCGAGACGTCGGCGGCATAGCCGGTCATCAGCGGCACGATGGCGCCGCCGACGATGGCCACGCAGATCAGGCCCGAGCCTTCGGCGGCGCGCTCGCCCAGGCCTTCCGAGGCCAGCGTGAAGATGGTCGGGAACATGATCGAATTGAACAGGCCGATGGCCAGCAGCGCCCAGCCCGACACGGCGCCGGTGCCGGTGGCCGACACCAGCAGCAGCACGGCGGCGAGGCCGCCCGCCGCGGCCAGTACCTTGCCCGGCGAGCAGATGCGCAGCACGTAGGCGCCCAGGAAGCGGCCGACCATGGCGCCGCCCCAGTACAGCGGCACGTGCTTGCCGGCCGCTTCCTGGCCCAGGCCGAGCACGTCGGCCTGCATCAGGTAGTTGACGATGAGCGAGCCGACGGCCACTTCCGCGCCCACGTACAGGAAGATGCACAGGGCGCCGAAGGCGAAGCGCGGCTGCTTGAGCAGGTCGAAGGCGCTCCAGATGCTGCCTTCCGGGCTGGTGTGCTCGACCAGCTTGTTGCGGTTGAGCCAGACCATGACCGCGACGACGGCCAGCGCGATGGCCAGGCCGATGTAGGTGTGCACCACCACCTGGCTCTCGGCCGCGCGGTAGGCGGCCAGGGCGGCGGCGTCCAGCGTGGACTGGTCGACGTGGGCGAGCGAGCCCAGGATCACGATCGCGCCCACGTAGGGAAACACGGTGGTGCCGAGCGAATTGAAGGCCTGGGCGAAGGTCAGGCGGCTGGAGGCCGTGGCGGGCGCGCCCAGCATCGAGATCAGCGGATTGGCCACCACCTGCACGATGGTGATGCCGGCCGCCAGCACGAACAGCGCCAGCAGGAAGGTGCCGAACACGCCGGAGGCCGCGGCGGGGATGAACAGCAGGCAGCCGGCCGTCATGGTCAGCAGGCCGACGACGGCCGTGCGCATGTAGCCGAAGCGGCGCACGATGGAGGCGGCGGGCAGCGAGACGATGAAATAGGCGGCGAAGAACGCCGACTGCACCAGCATCGCCTGGGCGTAGCTCAGCGTGAACAGGTCCTTGAGCTTCGGGATGATGACGTCGTTCAGGCTCGTGATGCCGCCGAAGATGAAGAACAGGGCGAACACGAAGACGCGCAGGCTCGCGACATTGTTGTTGGCATGAGCGCCGGCATGGGCGGGCTTCGTGCCGGCAGGTTGGCCGATTTGCATGTGGATTCCAGTGGTTGGGCAGGGAAGCGTCCGGCATGTACGGCGGTGCCGGTGCCGGGGTAGGAATATTACATTGCTTTGTCCGCCTCAGGCATGCCAATTCGGCATCCGCACGCGTGTCGCCCGGGACCGTTGCTGAAACTACACTACATGAGACGCACAGGTGTGGTGGGCACGATGTGCCCACCCTGCGCCGCGCCTTACATGGGCTGCAGCGGAATCGTGCCCGGCACGGCGGCCGGCGTCGCGCACGGCTCCTCGTCGAAGGCGATGTCGCCGTCCGGATTGGCCACGCCGTCGGTCCGGATGTCCTTGAAGCCGAACAGGTCGCGGTCCATCAGGTGCGACGGCACGACGGTCGACAGCGCCGAGAAGGTGTTTTCCACGCGGCCCGGGTATTTCTTTTCCCAGTCGCGCAGCATCGCCTTGATCTGCTTGCGCTGCAGGTTTTCCTGCGAGCCGCACAGGTCGCACGGGATGATCGGGAAGCCCTTGACCTCGGCATAGCGCTCGGTGTCGGCTTCCTTCACATAGGCCAGCGGGCGGATCACCATGTGCTTGCCGTCGTCCGACACCAGCTTGGCCGGCATGCCCTTCAGCTTCCCGCCGAAGAACATGTTCAGGAAGAAGGTCTCGAGGATGTCGTCGCGGTGGTGCCCCAGGGCGATCTTGTTGCAGCCGAGTTCGTCGGCCACGCGGTACAGGATGCCGCGCCGCAGGCGCGAGCACAGCGAGCAGGTGGTCTTGCCTTCAGGGATCAGGCGCTTGACGATGCTGTAGGTGTCCTGGTTTTCGATGTGGTAGGGGACGCCCAGCTTGTCCAGGTAGGCCGGCAGCACGTCGGCCGGGAAGTTCGGCTGCTTCTGGTCGAGGTTGACGGCCACCAGCTCGAACCGGATCGGCGCGCGCTCGCGCAGCGTCATCAGGATGTCGAGCAGGGCGTAGCTGTCCTTGCCGCCGGACAGGCAGACCATGACCTTGTCGCCGTCCTCGATCATGTTGAAGTCGCCGATCGCCTGGCCGACCAGGCGGCACAGGCGCTTGTGCAACTTGTTGTTCTCGTAGGCCTGCTTGTCCGCCGGCTTGTCGCTCGGTTTATCGCTCGGCTGGTCAGCCAGCGCGACGTCGTCGTCGCGCATCATCGTCGTTTCGTTCATGCCTCATCCTTGATCTGGAACACTTCCACGCCCACGCCCTCGCAATCGGGATACACGTCCGGCTTCATCGTCGACACGCGCACGGCGCGCACGCGCGGGTGCGCCAGCATCGCCTGCACCACGTCGTCGCACAGCGTTTCCTGCAGGTGCACGTGGCCCTGCGCCATGCGCCTGGCGATGGTCTCGCGCATGAAGTCGTAGTCGACCACTTCGTGCAGCTCGTCGTTCTTCGGCGTCGATTGCGCCAGCGGGATGTACAGCTCGACATTGATCAGGACGCGCTGCTCGCCCTTCTTTTCGAAGTCGTGCACGCCGATATTGATCATGACTTCGTAATTGCGCAGGAACAGCCGGCGGCAATCGCGCAGCTGCGGGTGGAACAGGGCGGACAACATAGGGAACCTTCGTGGTGGTTGGACAGGCGGCACGCCGCGCATCGTTAATCAGTTATCAGTCAAAAACATCACGTCGCGGCCCAGCGGCACCAGGTGCTGGCCGCCGTCGACCAGCAGGGTGGTGCCGGTCAGCGCGCGCGCCGAGGCCGCGTAGCACACGGCGTCGACGATGTCCTGCGGCGTCGACGAGCGGCCCAGCGGCGTGGCCGTGTGGGCCTGCGCGAAGCCTTCCTGGGTCTGCTCGCCGGACACCAGCGTGATGCCGGGCGCGACGCCGACCACGCGCAGCCTGGGCGCCAGCGCCTGGGCCAGCAGCGTGGTCGCCGTGTGCAATGCGGCTTTCGACAGCGTGTAGGACAAAAAATCCGGGTTGAGATTGTACAGTTTCTGGTCCAGCAAGTTGATGACGACGGCCTGGCCGCCGTCCGGCACCATCGCGTGCAGCACCTGCGCCAGCAGCAGCGGGGCGGCGACGTTGCTCTGCATGTGGGTCGCCAGCAGGGCCGGCGAGAAATCGTCCGGCTTGTCGTATTCGAACAACGAAGCGTTGTTGACGATGCAATCCAGGCGGCCCAGCAGGTGCGCCGCCTGGCAGGGCAGGGCGCGTACCGCGGCGTCAACGGCCAGGTCGGCATGCAGCGCGACGGCGCGCCGGCCCAGCGCCCGGATCGCCTGCACGACCTCCTCGGCTTCCCCGGCGGAGTGGCGGTAGTGCACGGCGACGTCCCAGCCGGCGGCGGCCAGGCCGAGCGCGATCGCGCGGCCGATGCGGCGGCCGGCGCCGGTCACCAGAGCGACGCGTGGATGGGGACTTGCGGGGGCCGCCGCGCGGCCGTCGTTCGAGTGGTCTTCTGTCATGCTGGTCCGGCGCCGCATCCGGGCGGCGCGCCGTTGTTGATCCCCGGGGACGGGATGTTCGCTACAATGCGCGGATGTCACTTCCCGCACCCAATAGCGACGCGCTCGCCGCGTCACAAGCCCTGCAGCGCCTGATCGCCGCCGAGATCGCCGACCAGGGCGGCGCCATCCCGTTCTCGCGCTTCATGGAACTGGCCCTGTACGCGCCCGACCTGGGCTACTACAGCGGCGGCGCCGCCAAGCTGGGCCGCGACGGCGATTTCGTCACCGCGCCCGAGATCAGCAGCCTGTTCGGCGCCACGCTGGCGCGCGCGGCCGCCGCTATTATGGCGCAAAGTGGCCCCAACATCATCGAATTCGGCGCCGGTACCGGCAGGCTGGCGCGCGACGTGCTGGCCACGCTGGCGCAGCTGGGCGTGCGGGTCGACAGCTATACCATCATCGAACTGTCCGGGGAGTTGCGCGCGCGCCAGCAGGAAGCGCTGAAGGATTTCCCGCAGGTGCGCTGGATGAACGGCTTCCCGGACGGCTTCGAGGGCGCCGTGCTGGCCAACGAGGTGCTCGATGCGATGCCGGTCGAGCTGGTGGCCAAGGAGGCGGGCCGCTGGCGGCGCCAGCTCGTCACGGTCGCGGACGGCGCGTTCGCCCTGGCGCACGGCGAGCCGGACGCCGCGTTGCGCGAGCAGATCGCGCGCCAGATCCCCGACGCCGACACCCTGCAGGACGGCTACCTGACCGAAGTCCACCCGGTGGCGCAGGGCTTCATGCGCTCGCTGGCGCAGATGTTCCAGAACGGCAAGGGCGCCGCCATCCTGGTCGACTACGGTTTCCCGGGGCGCGAATACTATTTCGACGAGCGTACCGGCGGCACCCTGATGTGTCATTACCGCCACCATGCGCATCCGGATCCGTTCTTCTTGCCGGGCCTGCAGGACATCACGGCCCACGTCGATTTCACGGCGATGGCGCTGGCGGCGCAGGATGCCGGCCTGGACGTGCTCGCCTACATGAACCAGGCCGCCTTCCTGCTGGCCTGCGGCATCGGCGAGCTGTTGCTGGAAACCGACCCGCAGGATGCGCTGCGCTACCTGCCGCAATCGAAGGCCGTGCAGAAGCTGGTGTCGCCCGCGGAAATGGGGGAGCTGTTCAAGGTGCTGGTGGTCGGCCACGGCGTCGAGGCCGATCCGGCCATCGTGCGCGCGGACCGCAGCCATCGCCTGTAGAATTTTTGACATCTTGCGCTACGGACACAAACCCGGCTATGCTGTGCTGCCGCACGCCCGCCGCGCCATCCATGCGCTGCCGCCGCGGGATGAATCGGCTACTATTAAGCCAGCAATGTTCGACATGCGCCTGCGCTCCCCGGGACTGCAGGCGCTCGTGCGTGGCGCCTCGTGCAAACTGACCCCGACCCATGGCCAAGATCCATACCCATTATGACAACCTGAAGGTGTCGCGCCACGCACCGCAGGAAGTCATTCGCGCCGCCTACAAGGCCCTGAGTCAGAAATACCATCCCGACAAGAACCAGGGCGACGAACGCGCCGCCCGCATCATGGCGATCGTCAATACCGCCTACAACATCCTGTCCGATCCCGTGCGCCGCAAGGAGCACGACGAATGGATCGCATCGGAAGAGTGGGAAGTCGAGTGGCTCGAGAGCGGCGAGGAAGGCCGAGAGAAGGGCCGCGGCGACGCGCACTGGGAACCGCGCCAGGTCGAGGCGCCGTCGCGCCTGCGCTTCCTGCGCGACGTGCGCTGGTGGGGCGGCATGCTGGCCTTCTTCGGCGCCGGCGCGGCGCTGGCCGTGGTGCTGGTCGATCCGCCCAGGAACCTGCCGAGCGCGCTGGCCTGGGCCAGGCCGCCGGCCGCCGCGCACGCGAATTCGCCGCCCGATCCGCTCGGCAGCGACACCAGCGGCGACGGCTGGGCGCGTCCGGCCGGGCAGGGCGACGCGCCGCCCGACATCAAGGCGCTGGCCGTCACCCAGCTGGTGGTGCCGGCGCGCGCGCCCGATTGCGATACCGACCTGCAGAGCCAGGTGTCGCCGAACGGCGAGCCGTGGCCGGCCCAGTCCGGCTACATCGACGGTTTCCCGGTCGGCAACCAGGGCGAGGAAATGCAGGTGCTGGTGGATAACAGCAACAATCCATCGCCGGTGCTGGTCAAGGTCTACGACCTCGACCGCCGCTCCAACGTGCGCCATGCCTATGTACTGGGCCGCTCCAAGTTCCTGGTCGACAAGCTGTCGGCCGGCAAGTACGAGGTGCGCTACCAGAATATCCTGATCGGCGGCGGCCGCCCCGAATGCGTGAACGGCCGCCGCGCCGCGCTGCGCCAGGCCGCGGCGCGCCAGCCGGATGCCTGAGCCCGGCCCGGGCTGGTCATCGGGCTGGTCCGTCCTGTGTGGTTTTCCTGGGGTACGGCCGCCAAGAGGTGACGAATTGTCTTATTTTGTTCCCTGGACGTAATATACTCGGCAGAAATGCGGGCCCATGCAGCCCGCCTGGCCCAACGCAGGCAACACGGGAAACACCGGGTATATGAATGAACTCGACGGCCTCACTGCCCTGATCATCGAGCCGCACGCCGGGATGCGCTCGACGATCCACAATATGCTCACCCTGTGCGGCCTGAACAAGGTCGACCATGCGGGCGGCTCGAACCAGGCGATCAAGCACCTCGATCTCAAGCACTACGACCTGATCCTGTGCGAATACGCGCTCGAGGGCGGCCAGGACGGCCAGCAATTGCTCGAGGACCTGCGCCACCACAAGCTGATGCCGCTGTCGACGATGTTCTTCATGGTCACGGCCGAGGGGGACTACGGCAAGGTCGTCAGCGCCGCCGAACTCGGCCCCACCGACTACATCCTGAAGCCGTTCACCGCCGACCGCCTGCTCGAGCGCATCGCGCGCGGGCTGGAGCGGCGCAATGCGCTGCTGCCGGTCTACACGCTGATGGAGCAGGGCAGCCAGCGCGAAGCCATCGAGGCCTGCATCGAGGGGGAGGCGAAGCACCCGCGCTACCTGGTCGACTTCCTGCGCCTGCGCGCCGAGCTGCACATGTTCCTGGGCGAGCCGGACGAGGCGGAGCCGATCTACCGGCGCCTGGTCGAGACCAAGGCGATCGCCTGGGCGCGCCTGGGGCTGGCCAAGACGCTGTTCCTGCGCGAGCGCTACGGCGAGGCGCGCGAGATGCTGGAAGCGCTGGTGGACGGCAACCGCAATTTCGTCGACGCCTACGACTGGCTGGCGCGCACGCACGAGGCGATAGGCGAGCTGGGCAAGGCGCAGGACGTGCTGACCGAGGCGGTGGCGGTGTCGCCGCACGCGGTGCGGCGCCTGCGCAAGCTGGGCGAGACGGCGTTCGAGGCGGGCGACCACGAGACCGCCGAGCGCATCCTCAAGCAGGTCGTCAACAAGGCCAAGTATTCCGAATTCCGCGATCCGCAGGACCACGTGCGCCTGGTGCAGGCGCTGCTGAGCAAGGGCGACCCGGTCCAGGCCGCGGCCGTGATCCGCGACCTGGACAAGTCGATGGCGCTCCAGAAGCACACTCCGGCGTGCAGCGCGATCGCCTCGAGCATGGTGCACGACTTCACCGGCAACGAGGCGCGCCTGGGCCAGGCGCTGGAGGCGGCGCTGGCCGCCAGCCACGCGGCGCCGGAACTGCGTCCCGAACTGAAGCTGGAGCTGGCGCGCGTGTGCATCGACAACGGCAGGCAGGACAGCGCGGCCGGCGTGGTGCGCGACGTCATGCAGAATGCCCGCGACAATGCCGCGATGGCCAAGGCGATGGCGGTGTTCGAGCAGGCCGGCCAGGCCGAGACGGCGCGCCAGCTGGCCCAGGAAAGCCGCCAGCACGTGGTCGACCTGGTGTCGAGCGGCGCGGCGCGCGCCAGGAGCGGCGATTACCGCGGCGCGCTGGCGCTGATGCAAGAAGCGGTGGCCAAGCTGCCCGACAATCCGCAGGTCGTGTTCAACGCGGCGCTCGCCGCCCTGAAATGCCTGGAGAATCAGGGCTGGGACGAGAAGCTGGGCCGGCAGGCGCTCGGCTACATCGCCGGCGTGCGCCGCCTGGATCCGGTCAACCCGAAGTTGCCGGCGCTGGCCGGCCTGCACCGGCAGATCCTCAATAAGTACAACAAGGGCCCGCGTCCGCAGCAGGCGAAGGCGGCCGGGTAGGGAACGGTTAGGCGGACGGCAGCACTGGCTTCATCATGAGCGATACCACGATCACCCCGCCGGCGCCGGACGGCCGCCGCGTGCGCGCCGCATTGCTGCGCAAGGTCTGCGGCGACGACGCCATGTTCGCGCTCGGCCATGCGGTGGCGCGCGTCGTCGACATGGCCTCGTCGGACGACCGGGGCACCCACGATCTCGCCTATTACGTGCTGTCGGACGTCGCGCTGACCCAGCGCATCCTGCGCCTGGCCAACACGGTGCGCTACCGGACGGCGGCCGGCACGGCCGTGACGACGATCTCGCGCGCCATCTCCCTGCTCGGCTTCGACAACGTCAAGACGACGGCGCTGGCGATGCTGCTGGTCGACGCGCTGGCCGACAGCGAGCACGCGCAGGACGTGCGCGCCGAACTGGAGGCGGCCCTGTGCGCCAGCCTGGCCGGCCGCGAGATGGCGCGCCACAGCCTGTACCAGGGCGCCGAGGAGGCGTCGATCGCCGCGCTGTTCAAGAACCTGGGGCCGCTGCTGGTGGCCTCGCACGCGCACCAGCGCTACCGCGAGATCGGCGCCCTCGTCGCCACCGGCAAGACGCCGGCCGAGGCCGCCCGCATGATCCTCGGCTGCAGCTACGACGCGCTGTCGGAGGCGGTGCTGGGCGAGTGGAAGATCCCGGATACGATCGCGCGCGCCCAGCGCCCGCCGCCCGACGGCGTGCTGGACGTGGCCGTCAACCGCGGCGAGTGGATGCGCCAGGTGGCCGCGTTCAGCCTGGAAGTGGCGCGCCTGCTGGCACGCACGGTCGAGCCGTCGGCCGCGCCGGAAGCGCGCGCCCTGCTGGAGCGCTACGGCGCCGCGCTGGGGATCGGCCCCGCCCAGCGCGACGCGCTGTTCGAGACGGTGGCGCAGGAACTGGCGGCGCTGCTGCAGAGCATGGACCTGAAGCCGGTGCCGCGCCTCGAGCGGCGCGACGGCAAGGACAAGGACGGCCTGCCGAACGTCCTGCTGCTGGCCACGCTCGGCGCGGGCGAGCAGGAAGAGCAGGGCAGCTATCCCAGCGGCAAGCCGCGCAATGCGCGCGAGCGCCTGCTGGCCGGCGTGCAGGAAGTGACGCAGATGCGCGCCTCGGGCGGGCACAAGGCCAACGAGATCATCCTGGCGGTGCTCGAGACCTTGCATACGGCGCTGGGTTTCCGCTTCGCCACCGTGGTGCTGAAGGACGTGCGCGCCGGGCAATACCGGGCGCGCGTGTCGTTCGGCGCCGATGCGCGCGTGCAGGACGGTTTCGCATTCCCCATCCCCGCGCCGGGCGCCGCCGCGCGCGACGTCTTCTACCTGGCGCTGGAGAACGACGCCGACCTGGTGATCGCGGATGCGCGCAGCCCGAAGATCCGCGACCTGCTGCCGGGCTGGCACAAGGGCCTGCTGGCGGATGCGCGCAGCTTCATCGTGCTGCCGCTGGTGGTCGGCAAGATCCAGCTGGGCCTGTTCTATGCCGACCGCACCGACACGGCGCCGGAAGGCATCCCGCCCGACGAGACGGCCTTGATCAAGGCCTTGAAAGGGCAGGTACTGGCGGCACTTGCGCCGGCCGCGCCAGTCTGACTGCGTGCCGCGGCGCGGTCGATATGATGTTTAGCTGGAAGTTTTGATTTTTTCTGCATATCGACCCTTGCGGAGTTGCGGTCGGGTCTATACAATCACGCCCCGAAGCAACGACACTCTGTGCGTTAGATCAGTTTGCTAACGAAAGTAGTTGACAGAAGTTTGTTAGTTCTTCATACTCTGCGGTTCTTCGCGGGTGGGGTGGCCGAGTGGTTAAAGGCAGCAGACTGTAAATCTGCCCTCTCTGAGTACGCTGGTTCGAATCCAGCCCCCACCACCAAAAAGAAGATCGTGAAGTCGGATTTGAAGTTGTACCTCGCGGGTGTAGCTCAATGGTAGAGCAGAAGCCTTCCAAGCTTACGACGAGGGTTCGATTCCCTTCACCCGCTCCAGTTAGTGCGGTGGTTTCTACATCGCAAAAATCAGCCCTTGTAGCTCAGTGGTAGAGCACTCCCTTGGTAAGGGAGAGGCCACGTGTTCAATCCACGTCAAGGGCACCAGAATTTCGTACGGCAGTCGCAGTACTCGTCCGTCAGGTGTGCCTGGTACTTTTCAAATATTGTTAGGATCTTAGGAGTCTAGAATGGCTAAGGAAAAATTCGAACGGACCAAGCCGCACGTCAACGTCGGCACCATCGGTCACG